>JAFXHW010000177.1 GCA_017533545.1 Clostridia bacterium | reverse complement strand
TAACCGTATGAGCATATTTGTTATCATCAAAGTCAAGTTGCTTGTTGTCCATAATTTCAACAATTCTTTGATATGGTATTGTATGTTGTTCGGCTCTTTTTGTTGTTAGCCAAATGTATGCTGACTCAAGTCTTTTCGCGATTAACTTTACCACATTTTCATACATTTCCGGTTTGCATCTTTTGATTTTTATACCAAATGGTTTTTTCGTTCCTTCCGATACCGCTACAATACCTCTTCCCAAAGCCAAATACACATCCCCAAAATAGAAGTATTTGCCAAAGTGTCCTTTTAAGAAAAACTTATCTTTGCAATCGTCCACACATATTTTTGTTAAATCTGCGCTTGAAAATTCACAGAATGAGGGATAGTGAATGTTTGATTTTTCTTCCTCGACGCCTAAATATACGATTGAACAAGAAACGATAAGTCTTGGTTCATAGCTGTCTTTGCCAAACTGTATGATTTCTATATAGCCATTGCTTTTTCTGTGGTATATGGGATACCCTTGATGACATTTTATTGAGGCAAGCTCAAATCCCTTATTTTCGAGGTCTCTGCCGAGAATATCGATCAAGACTTGTTTGAAGGATTTACTCATAGTTGTTCCTCTGCAATTTGTTCGTTAAGATTTAATTTGATATTTAGTTTGCGTATTCGTCAAATTCTTATTTATCATTCATATACTTATACCTCTATTATAACACATAACCCGCAGAAAAGCAATCTGCGGGTTCTGTGTTTTGTCGGTAGGTAATGTACTCACAAAACTGTCCTTAAGAGTACAGTCCTTTGCACGTTTTTTTGTGATGGGATAGGTCAAACATGCGGTGCTCACCGCAGGGGTTAAAAGAAGGTGATCTGATTGGTCTCGCTGAGATGCTTTAGCACGCCCTCTTTTTCGAGGACCTCGATGACCGTTTTGGTAAGACCTGCATTGATGCGAAGCTCCTCCACCGACAGTATCGTGCCGGCGTTTCTGACCTCCATGATGCGCTGAGCGGCGTTTTCGCCGACACCGTCGAGCGATGAAAAGGGCAGACGGATCTGACCGTTTTCGGGCAGGAATGCGAAAGCATCCGATTTTTCAAGATCGACGGGCAAAAACTTGATTCCGCGTGCATACGCCTCGTTTACGAGCTGCAAAGCACCGAGCATATTTTCGTCCTTTTGCGACGATTCGACCTCGCGGTCCTGTATCTCGGCGATCTTCGCCTCAACGGCGCGCTTTCCGCCCATTATCAGCGAGGCATCCAGTCCCTTGGGAGCAACGGTGAAGAATGCGGCGTAGAATTCAAGGGGCATATGCACCTTGTACCAGCCGAGTCGGATGGCACTCATAACGTAAGCGGCGGCATGGGCCTTGGGGAACATGTATTTGATCTTTTTGCACGAATCAATGTACCATTCGGGCACGTTTGCCGCACGCATGGCCTCTTCCCATTCGGGCTGGAGTCCCTTACCCTTACGGACAGACTCCATTATCTTAAAGGAAAGACCCTTTTCCACGCCCCAGCGAATGAGGTCGAGCATGATACCGTCACGCGTACCGATAACCTCGGAAATGGTGCACGTTCCGTTTTTGATGAGATCCTGCGCGTTGCCCGTCCATACGTCGGTGCCGTGGGTCAGACCCGATACCTGCAGAAGGTCGGCGAAGTTTTTCGGCTTGGATTCAACCAAAACGGGCATTACGAAGTTTGTGCCGAATTCGGGCAGACCGAAGGTGCCCAGCGGCGCGCCGATATCCTCGGGAGTGACTCCGAGAGGCGCGGGCGACTCAAATAGGGCATAAACGGCAGGGTCGTTCATCGGAACGTCCATTACCGACGTGTTGGTAAATCGCTCGATGGCCTTATATTTTGTGGGCACATCGTGTCCAAGCTCGTCGAGCTTTAAAATTGTATCGTGAAGCGAGTGGGTAAAGTCGAAGTGGGTAGTAATGATGTCGCTGTTTTCCTTGTCGGCAGGATGCTGTACGGGGGTGAAATCGTAGACCTCGTATTCGCGCGGAACAACGACGATGCCGCCCGGATGCTGACCCGTTGTGCGCTTTACGCCCACACAGCTCTGGGTCAGACGGTTTACTTCCGCCTTATTGACGACCTTGCCGTGCGATTCGAGATATTTCATAACGAAACCGTAGGCGGTCTTGTCGGCAAGAGAGCCGAGCGTTCCTGCGCGGAAAACGTTTTCTGCGCCGAAAAGCTCTTCGGTGTATTTGTGTACTCTGCCCTG
>JAFXHW010000176.1 GCA_017533545.1 Clostridia bacterium | reverse complement strand
GTTCTGCTCAAGATTTGCTTTTGCCATGGCGGCAAGTATTTTTTCGTGACAACCTTCACTGTAATCGTTGCAAAATGAGTACATACAATCCTCGCATTATACTATAATCTTATATATTATACTATTATATATAAGAAAATTCAATAGAGCAAACTAAAGTAAACGGAAAAATTGACAATAATTTTACACTTTTCGTCAAAATATTCCCAAAAACGAACGAAAAGCCGCGACACCGTCGCGACTTTTCATGCTTTGAATTAAGTTAAATATCGCAATGCTCTGCGATGTAAGCATCCATGCGGTCGAGAAGCTCGCGCTCAAGCTTGCCATCGATGTGTTCGCGGATCTCGGCAACCGTTACAATGGGGTGAACGGTGATGCCGAACTCGTCGTAGACTTCTTTAACGGCGGTCTTGCCCGACGCTGTTCTCTCCATGCGGTCGACCGAGATGATCATGTCGGTAAGGGTTACCTTTGCGGCATCGCGCAAAAGCGGAACGGTTTCGCGTACAGCGGTACCTGCGGTGATAACGTCCTCGATTATAACGACGTTGTTGCCGTCGACGGGAGCGCATCCGACAAAGGATCCGCCCTCACCGTGATCCTTTGCTTCCTTGCGGTTGAAGCAGTAGGAGAGGTCGAGATCATATTTGCGGTAAAGTGCCGCGGAAGCGGTGGCAACAAGGGGAATACCCTTGTATGCGGGGCCGAAAAGCAGGGTGTTTTCATCTGCCTTTATGTTGGCCTTAAAGCAGTCGGCGTAGTATTCGCCGAGGCGGTTTAGCTGTGCGCCCGTGCGGTACTTTCCGGTGTTGATAAAGTAGGGGGAACGGCGACCGCTCTTAAGGGTAAAATCGCCGAAGGTCAGTACGTTAGATTCGATCATAAAGTCGATAAAACCGGCTTTGTAAGCATCCATTTTGATGTCCTCCCTTTGTTTATTGTTTTATTTGTTGTAGAAGTTGATAAGGCAGCCGGCGAGGATTATCTCTCTTTCCTCGTCGGTGAGATTGCCGAGTCTGAGAGTCAGCGAGCTCTTTGTGCCGTCGTTTTTGATAACGTATGCATCGATGGTCTCTCTCTTGTCGGCAACTGCGTTTTTGATGTCGGCAAGCAGGATGTGATCGCCAACCTCAAAATCAGGCATATCCTCGCAGAGCAGAGGGAGCATACCCCAGTTGATGAGGTTGGAGCGGTAGCGTTTGGTGGCATATTCGATTGCGATGTTGGCAAGTCCTCCGAGCACGCGCTGGCATGATGCGGCCTGCTCGCGGGCAGATCCGTCTCCGGGCTTTATGGCGAAAACAAGGCTTCCTGTTGCAACCGAGCCCGAAATGAGGGCGTCGGCCGTTGCCCTTACTGCCTCGGGCAGGCTTTCATAAGGCGCGTTTGCCGCCTTTGCACGTCCGACGTATTCCGGATCCTTTCTCGAAAGGGTAAGCTCTGCAAGCTTTAAGGGATTGGAACGGTAGGAGGACGATTCACCCGAGGGGATAAGCTCGTCGGTGGTGGTTACGGGATCGGTGATGTAGGAGCATACCGACAAAACGAGGTTGTCGGCAAGAGCATTCATCTTGGGCCAGCTTGTGATGTTGGGACCGTAAACGAGCTCCTCACTTGCATCGGCTTTTCCCCAACCGTTGTATACGCGGTTTTGATATACGGTGGTGTCGAAATCGTATTCGGGAATATCGTAGTTGGTGTCAAAATCAAATGCGGAGGTCAGAATACCGCCGTTTCGTGCGGTTGCGGCGATGGAGCGCGCGTCCATGAGCGCTACCGATGCACACTGACCCGACGCGGGCTTCGAGCCTTCGCGGTTGGGGAAGTTGCGGGTTGAATGACGGATGGAAAGACCGCCGTTGCAAGGTACGTCGCCTGCTCCGAAGCAGGGACCGCAGAATGCGGTACGCAGAGTAACGCCCGCGCCCATAAGATCGGCCGCGGCGCCGTTGCGGATGAGCGCCTGGAATACGGGCTGAGATGCGGGGTATGCCGAAAGAGCAAAGGCCGAGCATCCGATGGACTGACCGCGGAGAATGGATGCGGCGGCGCAGAGATTGTCATAGATACCGCCGGCGCAGCCTGCGATAACACCCTGATCGACTCTGATTCCCTCTTTTGTCACCTTGTCGCCCAGCTCGAGGGGAGTAAGAATGTCGGCGGCGTTTTCGATGAGGGTCTTGACGGTGTATACGTTGGAAGGATGGAAGTGCAGAGCGATCATCGGCTCGATTTTGTCGAGATTTACCGTTACCATGCCGTCGTAGTAGGCAATGCCGTTGGGGGCGAGCTTTTTGTAGTCGTCGGGACGGTGATGCTGAACGAAATAGTCGCGTGTTTTGTCGTCAGTCATCCAGATGGAGGACAGACAAGCGGTTTCTGTAGTCATAACGTCGATGCCGTTTCTGAACTCGATGGGAAGATTGTAAACTCCCTCGCCCACAAATTCGAGCACCTTGTTTTTTACGTAATTGTTGTTATAAACAGCACCGATAATAGCGAGCGCAACGTCCTGAGGGCCAACGCCGGGACGGACGTTTCCGACAAGATTTACTGCAATGATCTCGGGCATGTCAACGTCGTACGTACGGGAGAAAAGCTGCTTTACAAGCTCGGGTCCGCCCTCGCCGATTGCCATGGTTCCGAGCGCGCCGTAGCGGGTGTGGCTGTCGGAGCCGAGGATCATCTTGCCGCATCCGGCCATCATTTCTCTCATGTAAGAGTGAATGACTGCCTGGTGTGCGGGTACATAGATTCCCCCGTAGTGCTTAGCGGCACTGAGTCCGAAAACGTGATCGTCTTCGTTGATGGTGCCGCCGACAGCACAAAGGCTGTTGTGGCAGTTGGTGAGAACGTAGGGGATGGGGAAGCGTTCAAGATCGCCCAGCTTGGCGGTCTGAATAATTCCGACGTAAGTTATATCGTGAGAAGCGAGAGCGTCGAAGCGTATTTTGAGCTTTTCGTCGCTGCCCGATGTGTTGTGCGATGAAAGAATACCGTAGGCCATGGTGTTCTTTTTGGCCTCGGATGATGTGATGGATGCGGGAGCATTTTCGAGAACGGTAAGACCGTTTTCAATAAATACACCGCCGTTTGAAAGCTGGATCATTTGGGTGTTTCCTTTCGTTGGGGGATTTACAAAATTACAATGGGATAATTATACGATATTTGTGCCAAAAATGCAATACCTTATATATACAAATAGTTGAAAAGCGAAAGATTTTTTGCCGAAAAGTCGAAGGGCGGGGCAAGCGAGAGAAAAATCATGCGAAAACACAAAATGAGCATGACAAAAGCAAAGAGGGCTCCGGCAACAAACACTCTTGCGCGTTTCGGGTGCTCGGCAAAGTACTCTTTGACATCGTTGATTATCAAATTTAGCTTTTCACTTGCTTTTTTCATCGACTGTTTCTCAAAAAAAGGTGATTTTTATACTGCTTACACCAATATTATAACTTTAAATTATTGACATTTCAAGGCGATATGTGACGTAACTATAAAAAATATATAATTTTTCAGGTAATTTTTCGGAAATTTTGTACTTTCTCTTGTTTTTTTTGACAAGGTGTGCTATAATGCCTATATATAGTTTAAAATACCCCGAAATATTGGAAAAAACAAGAAAAAGAACAAATCTTTAGGAGGATTCCAAAATGAAAAGAAGACTCATATCATGGCTGCTTGTGTTGACCTTTGTCATCGCGGCTATTCCGGCGACAGCTTTGCCGGTATTTGCTGAGGCAACAAACAAGGTCCAGGATGCTACCGTTCCTTTCTCGAGAATAGAAAGAGGACAGGGAACTTCCGCTACCGATACCAGAATAAAATTCGAGGTAAAGGGTTGGAGCGATCACGGTAGTAGTGATAGTAAGGAAAAAGACCATTTCTACTATTATCTCACCAACACCCGTGTAATTACCGCAGATCAGGAAATTCCTTTTACAACCAGATCGAGTGTTGTTTATAATAGCAACGAAATTCAGAGCATTAAATTCCCCGCCTCGGGCCTTAATGCATCAAGCACACTCTATATGTACTGGATCGTTCTTTCGGGGGATAATTTGCCC
>JAFXHW010000175.1 GCA_017533545.1 Clostridia bacterium | reverse complement strand
GACCAACCTCGGAGTTATTATCACCGAAGGCAATGTTGTCGTCATGCATTTTATGAGCCGTTCATCGGTTGAAAGCCAGCTTGACAGAATAAAACTGAATATAGACAGAGTTGCCGTAAGACTTGGAGCTAAGGCTGAGCACAGCGGCAGATATCCCGGATGGAAATTCAAAAAATGCCCTCTTCAGCAGAGCTATCTCGATACCTTTTCCGAGCTTTTCTGCAAGGAGGGGCATCTTGATGCTATACATGCGGGACTCGAATGCGGAATTATCACATCGGGCATTGCCAAGGCGCAAAACAAGGAGATCGATGCCATTGCGATCGGTCCCAATCTCTATGACATCCATTCGCCCGACGAGCGCATGGAGCTTGCCTCCTGCGAGAGAACGTATAAGCTCGTCTGTGCACTTGTCGAAAAGAAGTATTAAATAAAAGAGACCGATGCATCGCATCGGTCTCTTTTATTTACATTATCACTACAAATCCGTAAGGTTCAATTTCGATATCTACTTTTCCGCTCGGATATTCGCCGATCACGCGATCGCAAAGCGGGTTGTAAAGGGTGACGTTTTCGGGCATATCGCAAAGACAAGCTGTTGTGGAAATCGCGTTATCCGATGTATTTACAAGCAGATAAGAGCGTCCGTTTTCGCTTTCGCGGCAGAGCGAGAGCACCGAGGGACAGTAGTCATTGAGCGTGATCGGCTCTCTTATCGCGCCGCGGATTGTGGACGCGAGTTGACCGGGATTGTATACAGTAATAGCGCCGCATTCGCGGAGGCGAGCCGCATCGGATGCGAATTGTTCATCGTGCAGTGCGATAACGGTGACTCCCTTGTAGCCGAGATGACGGACAACTACCTCCATTTCATCGGAAACGTAGCAGGCGGGGATTATAAGCACTCTGAAGCTTTCGCCGCCCGTCGTATTGATCGCCGATGAGTGGATCGAAGCACGCTCGATCGCGTACATATCGAGAAGATCGAAATCGAGCTGATTGCAGATGAGGTTGTTGTATGCCGCACGCAGACTGCTCCATGCGGTTGCCGTTGATTCATTTGCATAGGCGGTGTCAATAGCCGATCCGCTTGCTGGGATATAGTTTGCCTGCATCGTTTCGATGGGGTAATAAACGGCGATATTTGAAACGTGCTTGCCGCCGCCCATAATACTATCGATTCGGGCGATAGCATCGTTGCAGTTGCGGTATTTTTCATTTGATATGCTGTCAATAGAGATCTCGGACATGAGTCTGTCAACACCGAGAGCATACTGAGATGCAAGGGAGCAGGACAGCTGTTCTGCGCTGATCGCTTCATCCATCGGATATGATATCTCGCCCATAACGTGGGGACGGTTGTATGTGTGAGCGATGGAAGAAACCAATTTTGCTGAAAAAGCCTTCGATCTGATCTTTTCGGGAGGCAAAATATCGACCTTTATACCGGGTGCGTGCATGTGTCGGAGAAGGGAGAAGTAGTTTCCTTCGAAAATAGGGTGATAAAGGATATTGTCGTCATATTTCAGACTGCCGGAGAAGGGAATCTTGGCCTTTGCGCAAAAATCGGATATCTGTGAAAAGAAGCTTTCCTCAAATATCTCACTCGACATCTCATAAAAATCAAGTCGGGTCTGACGGGCTTCTCTGCTGTCGATTGCAAAAAGATAGATAAGCTTTTTGGTAATGTCGTAGCCGAATTTCGACGAAAAACGGTTTTCTATATCAGCGAACCAGTTGATTTTGGGAAGATTCGAGGCACTTTCATCGCTCATCACGCCCCTGTATGCAGGGCCGGCACTCAAAAATGCCTCAATGTCGGTGCACCCTTCGGCATTTGTCACATAGCGACGGTAGGAACTGTCGATAAAGTGGGATACCGCATCGTGATTTGAAAGGTCGATAAACGATCTTTCACTTACGCAGTCAGCATAATATTTGCGTGCAAATACAACGGCGGTAAGAGGCAAAGAGGTATCGTTTACATCGTACAGCGAACGAGCGTTTGCTATTCTGTAGACCTTTGTGGGATTTTCGATATTGTCTCGGCTGATCCCGTCAACCGAAGATGCGGAGTAAGCGTATGCGGCGATAATGTCGGTATAGCTTTCGGGAAGATCGATTTCAATCTTTTCACCGGGCATCGCAGTCTTGGATATCAATGATATCGCCTGAGGACGCCATTCGGGGTGCTTACAGAGCATTTGGGCGGTTGCGCTGCCGCTATCGTTTGCCTCATCATCGTAAATACAGACGCGGAGCCCCATTTCGTTGCAAAGCTGCAAAGTATAGCGGAGAATCTGCCATTCCTCTGCATTTTCGAGGTGATCGCAGGGGGAAACGTTTGTTGCAATACCGCCGAATCCCTGCGCTTGAAGAGAGATCAGACTATCGCGTATGATCTGCTGCTTTTTCGCAATAGTATCGAATCTGTCGTAGGGAAAAGCACGTATTATTTTAAGCGGTCTCGATTCGTTTTCTGTCAGGAAATTCTGTTCGCAAAGCAATGAAATGTCCATAAAATAAGCTCGCGTTATCGATTAAGATTAACGTCCTTTCGTTTGTATTGGTAAGCCTGAAATACAGGTCGGATTTATCGAGTGACGTATGAACTAAAAGGGCAATTCGTATTGACAAAATAAATTATGTAATGTATAATGTTCGCATATACGTCCTTAGGTAATTATAGCTTATTGAACAGCTTTTGTCAACCGAGAATTTTTCTGTTGCTGTATTATCTTTGATAGGTATTTTATCGCGCATTCAATAATACTTTTTTCGTAAACATATGAGAGGATGTCTTATGAAACATTTACTTAAGCTTTTGTTGCTGTCAGTTTGCACTTTTTCAGCATTGTCAATGTATGCCTGCAACGATAATACGCTGCCCGAAAAAACAGAAATACCGCTCGACGGCGAGGTATCAATTTCAAGCGGAAACTCGGAGATTCGTTTGCAGCCTACCGAAAACGGACTAAATATCACTTACCTTGCCACAAAAGCTTCCGAAAACAATTTTGTCGGCGAGGCTTCATCATATG
>JAFXHW010000174.1 GCA_017533545.1 Clostridia bacterium | reverse complement strand
GCTTGAGGATCCTTTTGATCCTTCAAAGGCCATTACCTGGGCGGTCATTAAAACGCCCGAGGGCAGAGTTATAGGACTTTGCAATACCCATTTCTGGTGGATGCAAGGACCTGAGCACACTCGCTGCCGCAACAGTAATGCCGAGCAGCTTAGCGAAATAATGCGGTATATAAACAGAAGATATTCCTGCCCCGTGTTCGCGTTAGGCGACATGAATGCCTCTATGTCGGATACGATTTTTGATATATACAGAGCGCACGGCATGGCTCCGCTTATCGAGCTTGCCGAGCAGCGTGATTCGACCTGCTCCCACCACGGCAATCCCGTTCGGGGCGACGACGGAAGATATCACGGCAGTAAGGTATCGCAGGAGCGCCTTGTCCGTATGCGCCAAAGGCTTGGTGTTGACGAGAACAGCGACGAGTTCGACTATATGGCGTCGATCGACCATATCGTCGGCCTTGGTGATGGCTACAAGGTATTGCAGTATCGCGTGGTAGAGGATCAGGATGCTCTTGATGCGAGCGATCACTCGCCCGTCTTTGCCGATATTGAATTTATTTGAATGAATTTGAATAAAAAAGAAAAATCCGAGTCACCGACTCGGATTTTTTATGTAAAAATGTACCTTTTCCTCTTCGCTTGGGTACATGACCGACGCAGGCAGACGATCGATCATCGAAGCAACGTACTCGTCGGCGCATATTACAGTCGATCTGCCCGCTGTCAGAGCGCCAAAGTCGATCTTTTCTTTAATCACCGGCGAATGCCCGCCAAAGATGTAATAATCGCTGCTGCAGGCGAAGTCGTATGCACCGATGTTTTCGAAAAATGAGCCTCCCGCATATGCGATCGTCTCGCCGCTCGGGAGATTGATCTTGAATCCGACCGTCGGATGGCTCGATCGTGCAAGATATTCGCGCCCGCCGTAGCTTACCGATAAGCTCTCGCCCACGATCTCGGTATTACTCTTTGACGGGTAGTATAAAACGCTTACTCCCCTTTCGATCGCGCTGTCGTACAGGGTGTCGGAAATAACTCGCTCGGTTTCGTTTTGCACTTCCGGAAGCAGCAAAAGACGGATATATGTATCGTTCGCAAGTCGGGCAAATGAGCTTAAATGCCGCTGATGGTAGTGGGTGATGACGTAGTAGGATATCTCATCGCAGTGCGACGCATCAAGAGTGTCCCAAAGTGAGCGCGCAAATGTGTACGATCCGTCCGACGCATCGATAAGATAGCTTTTTTCATCTGCAATTATTGCAAAGCCGTCGCTTTTGCCGTGTGATAGATAATTTACGTCGGTATAATTTCTCAAGTGCTTATTTTCAGCGACGTAAAATGAAGCAAACAAAATCACCGACATCAAAAAGGGAAGGGCAACTATGAGGCCTTTTCTTTTGGCATATGCTTTTTTGAGTATAAGCGATCCGAAAAGCGTAAGAATGAAAAACAAAAGAACGAATCCGACAAAACCGTACCGAAGGGAGAGGGTGAAATCGGCACTTGATGCGATAAATGATGCTGTATCGATAAAAACGGAGCATAAAAAGGAGAGTAGAGCCGATACGATTCGACTAATGACGGGAATTCCCGAAACGACAAGCAGTATCGGAGCGATCAGCAGTATGACCGACGCGAGCGGGGTGTAAAAGAGGTTGCTTATGGGGGAAATAAGCGAAAGCTCGCCGAAAAGTGCCCACGATATCGGCAAAATGAAGATGAGTGCCGACAGAGTCTGACTTACAGACTTGTAGAATGCGGACAATATCTGCCCAAAAAGCTTGGGATTGACCGTTTTGGGCAGAACGGCGCGCTGTATTCTGTATGAAAGTGTGGTGATGCCCAACGTGGCGAAAAAGGACATCAGAAAGCCAACGTCGAGCAGGGTAAAAGGATTAACAATACAGATTATCGCTCCTGCCGCAAGCAGTGATTCTCGTCCGTTCAGCGGCAGCTTCAAAAGGCGCATGATGTCGCAGAGTATCTTCATCGAAGCACATCGGATGACCGAGGGCGAAAAGCCGGTGAGCGGTATAAAAAGCAGGCAGAACAGTATAGATATTACCGAGCGCCATTGACGACGGATCTTCATCCGATGCGTGATTCTGTCGCAGACGGCGCAGAGAATGGCCAGATGCATTCCGCTGACTGCGATGATGTGTGACAGTCCGAGCATTCTCAGATCGCGTACCGTCTTCGAGCTCAGCTCGTCGCGGTGTCCGAGCAGCAGAGCAGACGATAGTGCCGCACTCTCGCGGTCGAGATTGGAAAAGAAAATATCGTTCAAATAAAGGCCGGCATTTCGGAAAATTCCCCATATTCCGAGACCGGGTGAGTCGATGTACTCATAGCCCTCGCCGCTTGACGAAAGGGTTAGAAAAATCCCCTTTGAGAGAGGGTATGCGGCATCGAAATAGCCGCTTTTCATTATTCCTTTTTGATAAATATTTTCGATATCGCATACCATCCCGAATCGCTCGCCTACCGAAATATCAATGGCACTTTCGCAGTTGAAATAGGCAGAAGTGCGGCGGATATTTTTGCCGTCGATGCTCTCAATGTCAACGGTTGCGCCAAAAGAATAAGCGTTAGAGTAGCGCACATCGCGCACTACGGCAACGATGCTGACATCCTCTGTTTTGCCGTCGTAGCCGAGCGAGTCGCCGTGTATTGCAGAAAAATACAGGACAACGCAGAGCGCTCCCAAAGCAAACGCGAAAAAGGCATAATAAAACTGTCGGCGTCCGACTTTGCTGAATCGCTTTGCGAAAAAG
>JAFXHW010000173.1 GCA_017533545.1 Clostridia bacterium | reverse complement strand
TGGATGCAGCAAAGGAAGCGGTTCTGCCGCTCGACATAAGTCCGACAAGCAAAACGATCGGGATAAGGAGGTATCCCTTTTTCAGCATGAGCTTGAAGAAATTCGGGATGCTGTCCTTGGGAAGACCCTTAAGACCCATCTTCTTTGCTTCGAAATGAACCATGAGGAATATTCCGGCAAAGTAGAGAATAGCGGGAAGGATCGCAGCCATTGCGATAACCTGATAGGGAGTGTCGGTCATTTCAGCCATAAGGAAGGCCGCAGCACCCATGATGGGAGGCATTATCTGTCCGCCCGTAGATGCCGCCGCTTCGACTGCAGCCGCAAATTCGGGACGGTAACCTGCCTTTTTCATTACGGGAATGGTAACCGAACCCGAGCCTACTGTGTTTGCAACAGAAGAGCCGGAGTACATACCCTCAAGTCCGCTCGAAATAACGGCAACCTTAGCAGGTCCTCCCGCAGAAAATCCTGCGATCGAGTTTGCAAGATCGATAAAGAATGTACCGATACCCGATTTTTCAAGGAATGAACCGAAGAGGATGAAGAGTACGATAAAGTTTACACAAACGTTGATGGGCGAGCCCATGATAGATACGTTTGAATAGAAGAGCTGGTTTGTAATGCGGTTGATCGCTTTGAAGAAATCGAAACCGCGCTCAAAGATACAGTTGTATCCCATGTAGACTATAAATGCCCCTGCAACCACCATGATCGGGATACCCGTGACGCGGCGGCAGAGCTCGAAGAGCAATACGATCGCGATAAGTCCGACTATTACGTCAAAGTTGGTGGTACGTGTAGCCGAATTAATGAAGTATTCGACGTTGAGTGCAAAATACAGATATGGGAAAAATGAGACGATTGCCAGAATTGCATCGGGAATTCTGATGCGGCTCAAGTGAACTGACTGGTTTTTATGGGAGGGATAGAGAAGGAATCCGGCAACCATTATAAGTCCGAGAAAGATGCTCTTTCTTGCTCTTTCTTCGATATAGCCGAATATGCAGTAGAATATAAATCCCACAATTGCCAAAAGCACTATGCGGACGATCCATTTTGAAACCTTGCCGCTGTAAATGCGGGTGTTCGATTCTTTGTCGAGGTCCGCAAGCAGGGCATCGGCGTCAAAGGTTTCGTCTTCGTTCAGCAGATCGACCATCGAAATGGGATCTTCTGTGACGGTTTTGTTCTTTTCAGACATTATACTTACCTTATCTTTCTGATATGCGTGTTTATACGGAGATGTCGATTTACTCTTGTGAAATGGATATTTTTGCGTTTTTTGAGCAAAGCTCGCGCAGATTGATGCTCTCGCCGTTAATTGTCAGTATGTGGTCGTAAACTGTGCCCACGATGTAGTTGAGCGAATCGTAGGTGTAGGTTATCCCCGTGACAATTATAGTTCCGTCCTCGCCTGTCGTGAATGTCCAACCCGGTTCGTCCGACGAAAAGGGCATACCCGCGCCAAAGGTGTAATAGCGCGCTTCGACGACCGAAATAACTCCGTCGCTGACCTCAAAAACGTCGATAACAGGTGACTTGTTTACCGAATGGGTAAACTCAACCGAAAACTTCGTGCCGTTGGGACAAGGGTAAGAAGCGTAAATTTTACCGCTTTCCTGATCACGTATAACCAATTTGCTGTACTCTTTTTCACATGACAGCAAAAATACGAGAGCAGATATGAAAAGAAGGAGAGCCGCAGAGATTAAAACTGCGGCTTTTCTGCTTCTGTTGATAGTTT
>JAFXHW010000172.1 GCA_017533545.1 Clostridia bacterium | reverse complement strand
GACCGTGCCGCGCTTTATATGATCGACGACGCCGAAAAAAGCGGACGGCTGAAAGCGGGATCGACCATAATCGAGCCCACGTCGGGAAATACGGGAATCGGACTTTGCGCCGTGGCGGCGGCAAGAGGATACCGCGCGATCATCGTCATGCCCGACAGTATGTCTCTTGAGCGTCAGCTGACGATGAAGGCTTACGGTGCCCAGCTCGTTCTGACCGACGGAAAGCTAGGGATGAAGGGCGCAATTGAAAAGGCTGAAGAGCTCGCGCGGGAGATTCCCGGTTCGATCGTTGCCGGCCAGTTTTCAAATCCCGCCAATGCAAAAGCGCACTTTGAGACCACCGGACCCGAAATATACGAGGACACCGACGGTGAAATTGACATTTTCGTTGCCGGAGTGGGCACGGGCGGAACTATCACAGGCTGCGGTCAGTATCTGAAAAAGCAGAATGAAAATATAAAAATCGTCGCAGTTGAGCCCGAATCCTCCCCCTATCTTTCGAAGGGAGAAAGCGGAGCTCACGGAATCCAGGGTATCGGAGCGGGATTTGTTCCCGAAGTGCTCGACACCAAAATTTATGACGAGATAATCACTGTGAGCGATGACGATGCATACAAATTCGGCCGTCTTATCGCAAAAAAAGAGGGCATCATGGTGGGAATTTCCTCGGGTGCCGCTCTTGCGGCTGCAGTAAAGCTGGCGTCGCGCAAGGAAAACGAGGGCAAAAAGATCGTCGTACTCCTCCCCGACACGGGCGACAGATACCTTTCGACCGCCCTTTACAGCGAATAATTTTTGAAAGAATTTCAGATGAAAATTATCAGATTAAATGCAAAAACAGACAATCCTGCCTCCCCCTTATCGGCGGCGCTCGGATATTTTGACGGAGTACACCTCGGGCATCGCGCAGTTATCGAAAAAGCAGTGGAATACGCAAAAGAAAAGGGAATCGAAAGCTGTGTCTGGACAATTGATTCTCTGCCCAAAAAGGGCGGAGATATATGTTCGGCCGACGAAAAGCTTCGCCTTATCGGAGAGCTCGGAGCAGACTATATAATATCGGAAGATTTCGACGATATTCGCACCCTTTCGCCCGAGAGCTTCGTTTTTGACAAGCTCATCGGCGAACTTGACATCGTTCACACCTTTTTTGGCCGCAATTTCACCTTCGGTCAGAACGGGAAAGGTAACAGCGACACCCTTTGCCGACTGATGCAGAGCAAAGGCTATGGCGCAACGGTGGTAGGCGATGTAAGCAAAGACGGAGAACTTGTAAGCTCGCGCGCGATACGCGCCGCACTTACCGAGGGAAATATCGAAAAGGCGGTATCCCTGCTCGGTCACAGCTACGCGATAACCGGCAAGATCATGCGCGGCCGACAGATCGGCACGAAAATGGGCATGCCCACCGTCAACATCGATTACAGCGAAAGCGGTATTCCCCTGCCCGAAGGCGTTTATGCAAGCGAGACCGAGATCGACGGAAAAGTTTATCGTTCGATCTCCAATTTCGGTGCAAATCCTACCGTTTGCGAAAACGGCCAGGTAAGGCTGGAAACTCACATTCTTGCCGATGTCGGCG
>JAFXHW010000020.1 GCA_017533545.1 Clostridia bacterium | reverse complement strand
GGGAGACGACATCAACGTCCTCGGGACGAACTACTACGTCCACCGCCTGATTTTTGCCAAATCCTGCGTCCACACAATCAAAGGTGTGACCTGAGAAGCGCACGCGACGGTCCTGAAGCATAACGCCGTCAACTATATTGGATTCTCCGATAAAGTCGGCAACAAATGCGTTTTCGGGCTCGTTGTATATATCTGTGGGAGAGCCTATCTGCTGGATCTGTCCGTTTGCCATAACGACAACGGTGTCGGACATTGAAAGTGCTTCCTCCTGGTCGTGCGTTACGTAAATAAACGTAATGCCTGTAGTCTTCTGAATCATTTTAAGCTCGTTCTGCATGTCCTTGCGCAGCTTTAAGTCAAGCGCGCCGAGAGGCTCGTCCAAAAGCAACACCTCGGGCTCGTTTACAAGTGCGCGTGCGATTGCGACACGCTGCTGCTGTCCACCCGAAAGAGTGGTTACGCGGCGACGTTCAAAGCCCTTGAGGTTAACGAGAGCGAGCATTTCACGTACCTTTGTTCTTATTTCTTCCTCGGGAGTCTTTTTGAGGCGCAGACCGAATGCTACGTTTTCAAAGACATTGAGGTGAGGGAAGAGCGCGTATTTTTGGAAAACGGTATTTACGGGGCGCTCGTGCGGGGGAACGTCCTTGACGCTTTTGCCGTCGAATTGAACGTCACCTGTATCGGGCGTCTCAAAGCCGCCGATTATTCGCAGGGTTGTGGTTTTACCGCATCCCGAAGGACCGAGAAGGGTAACGAATTCTTTGTCGTGGATCCTCAGGTTGATGTGATCAAGCACAAGCTCGCCATCGTAGGATTTTGACACGTTAGTCAGGTTGATGATTACTTCCTTTTTCATCACACATAAAAACTCCTTTAAAATTCAAGATTAGCGCGGCATCTTATCAAGGTTGCCGAGCCGAAATTTTTGATGCGTTGTTCGACAATGTGACCAAGGTGTTGCCTTTCTGTATCCGTCTTAGAACGACAATTTTACTACCGAGGCGGCGAATAAACGTCCGACCTCAAGGCAGTAAATAACAAATCATATTGTAACATATTTTTATTGTCATTTCAATAGGTTTTAAGATAATTCTATTAAAATCGCCAAAAATTTATATAAATACATAAATAATTCCACATTTTGCCCGATTTTACCGACGATTTTTACGAAATACTCGGTTTTTCTCTTAAAATCTCGTGTATGCTCCTAAAACGGCGGGTGGCATGAGAGTTGCAGTGTTCATTTCTTGCCG
This sequence comes from Clostridia bacterium, assembly GCA_017533545.1. The sequence goes on along the minus strand of JAFXHW010000020.1, from coordinate 621 downwards.
GGTTGGTGTCACTTTCCTGTTATTGCAAAAGTACTCGGGTTTTCATTTCTTTTCGCCGGTGAAAAGAAATAAACACCAAAGCAACATCTTCTTTTATCATGTGCGGATGTGAGATTTGCCCATAGCCTTTACCTGCTTGCTATATCCTTTATCGCGTTGCAAAGTGCATCGACCTCGTCCGCGGTGTTGAAAAGTCCAAATCCTATGCGAACAGCACCTTCGTCTCCCGTACCGAGAGACTTGTGTGCCAACGGGGCGCAATGAAGTCCCGTACGCAAGCAAAAGCCTCGCGCTGACAACTCGCGTCCAAGCTCATCGGGATGTACGTTGCGTAGGTTGAATAATAGCACACTCCCCGCATTTTTGCAGTCGTATATCTTCACGTGATCAATGGTCGAAAGTCCGTTATAGGCGCGCATCCAAAGTGTACGCTCGTAGTCGTGTATGTGAGCGGTACCAATGCTGCCGATAAAGTCAAGAGATGCGCCAAGGCCGGCTATCGCGGGAGTATTCAACGTTCCACCCTCGTATCTTTCCGGTGAAGCGATGCCCATACAAAGATCACGTGAATTAACTCCGTTGCCACCCTCGATAAGCGTATCGATCGAAACCGAGTCCCCG
>JAFXHW010000171.1 GCA_017533545.1 Clostridia bacterium | reverse complement strand
TGCATCGGCGGCGCGGTTGTCTTTATTGTCGCGTATATGCTCTATGCCGAAGTGCTGCGCGAGAATACGTATCTCAGCCGCACTATCGAGGTGCAGGAGGGTCAAAAGGTCATCGACACAGGGCTTTACGGCATCGTGCGCCACCCGATGTATAGCGTGACGCTTCTTTTGTTCCTTTCGATGCCGATAGTGCTCGGCTCGGTCCGGTCGTTTTTGATCTTTCTCGTGTATCCCTTCATAATCGCGGCAAGGCTCAAGGATGAAGAAAAATTCCTCGAGGAAGAGCTCGATGGCTACCGAGAGTACAAGCAAAAGGTGAAATACCGCCTCATTCCGTTCGTTTGGTGAAATAATGATAAGAATTACTTACCCCGAAATGCTTTTGGCGATAAGCGCGCTATGGATAGCCGTCCGTGCGTTCTTTGCCGTCAAGAACAAAAAAATCGAAATAAAAAGAGAATTACAGCTTATTCTCGTTTACGTCTGTCTGATCGTTATCGCGCGATTCACGTTCTTCCCGCTGCGGAAGGTTGACGGAGTGATTCAGCCGCTCGTCTTCGATGCGGTAAACGCCTTTTCGTTCCGCATTAACTTTATTCCGCTTGTGAACCTGTTTGACTACGAAATAATGAGCGAAGCGATCATCAATTTTGTCGGCAACACAACGATGTTCATCCCCGTCGGAATCATCTGGCCGATCGTTTTCAAGGAGCTTGATACACCGCCGAGAACAATCGCCGCGGGCGTGGGATTTTCGCTTTTGATCGAGATACTTCAGCTTCCGTTCTATGACAGAGTCAGCGACGTTGACGATCTTTTGCTCAATACCCTCGGGTTTGCGGTTGGTTATGGTGTGTATAGGCTTGTTGCGCGGATAAATAGAAAAAGGAGATGTTGAAGTAATGGCAATTAAAGCAATAGTTGTAGATCTCGACAGAACTCTGTTACACACGGACAAAACTATAACCCCGTACACAGCGGAAGTTTTTAAGAAGTGCAAGCAAAAGGGGATCACTCTGATGGTTGCGACTGCGCGACCCTACCGAACGATGACGCAGTTTTGCGATATCATTGATTTTGATGCAATATCGGTAACCAACGGCGCAAGGATCATCTGCGGCGGTTACCGCAAGGAATACGGGCTTTGCCCCGAAAGCGCGGATCGCATTCTGACAGCGCTGAAGCATTATCCCGATTTTCGTGTGACACTTGAAACGGGAGAAGAAGCCTACTCCAACAAGCCGATCGAGGACTATGATTCGGTCATTTCCGATGATCTCGCGGCTGTGGCGAGGGCGGAAGGAGCAATAAAGATCCTCATTGCCCTTGATACTCCCGATGTTTTGGAAACCGTCAAAAAGATGCTGAGCGACGATCTTTATTACACAGTCGCGAACGGGCATCTGATTCAAATTATGAGCAAATCCGCGACCAAGTGGAGTGGCGTCAAGGATATGCTTGATATCAGTAATATTTCCGCAACGGAAACGGCATATTTCGGCGATGACCACGACGACGTCGAGCCGATCAGAATGTGCGGTATCGGAGTTGCGGTTTCGAATGCGATAGATGAAGTGAAAGCGGTAGCCGATCATATTGCGGAAAGCAACGACGAAGACGGTGTTGCGAAATTTATTGAAGGAATGATATTGGAAAGATGAAAGTAATTACCCTATGCGGAAGCTATAAATTCAAAAATGAAATGGCAGAGGTTGCCGAGATCATGACGCTTGCGGGCAACTGTGTGCTGACTCCCAATGAGCTCACAAGAGATTCCAAAGACGATTATACCGAGGAAGAAGCGCGGATGATCGATATGATGCACAAGGAAAAGATCAAGATATCAGATGCCATTATCGTTGTCAATGTCGGTGGATATATCGGAAAGAGTACGCAAAGTGAGATTGAATTTGCGGAGAAGTTGGGCAAGGAAATACTGTATTACACAGATTTGAAATTGTAATTACACAAACCGCCGCCGATTTGCTTGTGCGTTCGGCGGCGGTTTCTATTGACATATT
>JAFXHW010000170.1 GCA_017533545.1 Clostridia bacterium | reverse complement strand
TATCTCGGTGAGTCTCTTAAGGAACAGGGGTATACTGCTGACACAATTCCCCTTAAGGCAGGTATCTTCGGTGCTGAGCCTTGGACTCAGGAAATGCGTCGCAATATAGAAAAAACTCTCGGTATTAAGGCATACGATATTTACGGTCTTACCGAAACAAGCGGCCCCGGCGTTGCATTCGAGTGCAGCGAGCAAACGGGCATGCACGTAAACGAGGACCATTTCTATGCGGAGATCATTGACCCCGAAACGGGCGAAGTCCTTCCCGAGGGCGAAAAGGGTGAGCTTGTATTCACCTCCCTTGACAAGGAGGCATTCCCCCTCCTTCGCTACCGCACACGCGATATATGCGTGCTTTCGCGCAAAAAATGCTCCTGCGGACGCACTCTTGTCAAGATGGCAAAGCCGATGGGACGCACCGACGATATGCTCATCATCCGCGGCGTAAACGTATTCCCCAGCCAGATCGAGACCGTGCTTCTCAGCGAGGGATACCAGCCCAACTATCAGATCGTAGTTGACCGAGTAAAAAACACAGACACCTTCGACGTAAACGTAGAAATGTCGCCCGAGCAGTTCACCGACATCGTAAGTGAGGTGCTGAAAATGGAAAAATCGCTTGCCAATGCGATGAAAACGATGCTCGGCATCAACCCCGCCGTCCACCTTGTTCCGCCGAAAAGCATTGTTCGCAGCGAAGGCAAGGCTGTGCGCGTAATCGATAAACGAAAATTGGTTTAATTGGGAGGAGATTTTAAAATGGCTATCAAACAGTTGACTGTATTCGTTGAAAACAAAAAAGGAACTCTCGTTTCGATAACAGACATCCTCGCGAAAAACAACGTGAATATAAGAGCGCTCTCCATTGCCGAAACCGAGGATTTCGGTATGCTTCGCCTCATCGTAAACGATGAGAGCACTGCCGAAAAGGTTCTTATGGAGAACGGATATCTCTTTAAGACGGTCGACGTTGTCGGCGTCAAGATCGGCGACGCGCCCGGCAAGCTGACCTCAGCCCTCGACGTGCTCGACCGCGCAAACATCAATATCGAATATCTGTATGCCTTCATGGCGCGCACCGAAAAGCACGCTTACGTGGTTTTGAGGGTTGCAAACAACAGTGCGGCGGAAAACGCGCTTGAAAACGCCAATTTCCATCTCATCACCGAAGCTGACATAAACAAGCTGTAAAAAAATGACCTCGCTTAGGCGAGGTCATTTTTTATGCTTTTTTCTTTTGAATTATCTTTTTTATCAACACTATCGCGTAATGCACCGCAAGTCCGACTGCGATTGCCACAACGAGGTCGAATACGACGGTGAGCACAAAGGTGAGCCCAAACACGAGCGTTTCGTAGATGGGCGCTTTTTTGCAGATCGCTGCAAAGTGGCGCCACTCGCTCATGTTATATGCAACCATAAAGAGGACCGCTGCGATAACGGGCATCGGAATAAATGCGGCGTATGGCATGAGCACGACGAGCACCAAAAGGAGCACTGCGGCATGGATCATTCCCGAAATAGGCGACTGACCGCCGTATTTTACGTTTGCGGCTGTTCTCGCGATAGCCCCCGTTGCGGGGATACCGCCGAAAAGTGCGGAGCAGATATTGCCTGCGCCCTGCGCGATAAGCTCGGTATTCGAGTTGTGCGTGTCGTCGATCATCTTATCTGACACAACGCAGGAGAGCAGCGACTCGATTGCCGCGAGAATTGCGATAGTGAATGCGTTGGGTATCAGCGCGACAATGTCGATGTTTTTGAAATCGGGCAAAGTAAAGGGAGGAAGCGACGCGCTTATCGAATAAAGATCGCCGATGGTATTGACGCGGAGATTTGCAAAAGCAACAACCAGGGTCAAAATAAGCACTGCAACGAGCGAACCGGGTATCTTTTTGCTGACGAAGGGCCATACGATAAGTATACCGAGAGCGACAAGACCGACACCGAGCGCCCAGGGATTGAAAGTCGATATCGAATGGGCAATCGCCTCGAGCTTTTCGACTGCCTCAACAGCGTTCGTGCCCTCGGCAAAGGTGAGACCGAGAAAATCCTTGATCTGACCAATCACGATAGTAACTGCTATACCCGAGGTAAAGCCGACGGTGATCGTTTCGGGTATGTATTTGATAAGCGAGCCGAGGCGCAAAAGTCCCATTATGATGAGTATTGCACCTGCCATGAGCGTGGCAACGGCCAGCCCTTCAACTCCATGCTCTGCCACGATTCCCGCAACAATAGCGGCGAATGCGGCCGTCGGACCCGAAATATTTACACGGCTGCCGCCGAGCAGAGCGATAACGAATCCCGCAACGATAGCGGTGTAAAGTCCCTTTTCGGGAGATACACCCGATGCAATAGCAAGCGCTATCGACAAGGGAAGCGCGATTATCGCGACGATAATTCCGGCCACAAGGTCGGAAACGAACTGTTTTTTTGTGTATGAGCGAAGCGTATCAAAAAGCTTTGGTCTGAAAATGTTCATAAAGCGTCCCTTTTTGTTGTCATATTAATTCTAAAGCTATATTTTACACTTTTTTCGTCGAAAGTGCAAGAGATATTTTGAATTTTTTGTTGGATTTCACAGTTTTTTTGTTGATTTCCTTCAAAACGGCAAGACCATTTCTGTCACATCTATCCATTGTCAACTCATCTTTGACATGGTATAATATGTTCAAGGTGGTGATATTTATGAGTCCTATGCTCTCTTTAATAGG
>JAFXHW010000169.1 GCA_017533545.1 Clostridia bacterium | reverse complement strand
TTAATGAGGGGATAAAATCAATACCGCCGAGACGACATAAAATGAGTCCTCTCGGCGGCGTTTTTTATTTATCCTCTCCTATTTTCTTGGCTCTTTCTATATATTCACGGAACCTTTCTTCGTTGCGTACCGAATCGAACCATTCCCATCCGCTGGGTCGGGTTAATACGTTGAAAACTGTTTTGTCGTGCGAGTCCATACGGTATGTATAATTAATCGGCTCGTTTCTGCCGTCCGGAAGCCGAATGCTCTCGGCGCCTTTGACGTATTTGACTCCACCGAGAACGTGGCTGATGCCGGTGTCAAGAAGATCACCTTTGCAGAAAGAGGAAGCTTTTTCGGCGTATTCAATAGCCGTTTCAAGACTGCGATACCCTTCGTCGTTTTCGCCGTTTCCAAAAAGCGCTGCAGATCTGATAAGCGCGGTCCATGAATAGAGGTTGTACCAAGCGGGAGGAACCTCGCCGTTTTCCCCGAGGAGCTCCATAATCTTCATATTAAAAGTCTGGACTTCCACCGATCTTTTGGCGGTATAAATATTGTGGCTTGGTCTTCCCAAGAGGTGAAGAATTAAGTGAAAATTGTTTACTCCGTACATGAGTTGACCTTCTTGCCATTTTCCCGCTTCGCAGAGCCGCTGTTCAATAATTTCGCTCTCTATCGTACTGTACTGCGTGATAGGGGGCGGTATCTCGCGAATGCCCTTTCGGTCGGAAAAGATAACTATATCGTCGTCGATTTCAACGTAAGAGTATTCCACGCTTCCGACAAAGCCGTCGGTGAGCCCAATTGCCTCGTATCGACGTACAAATCCGTCTGCCATCGGCATAAAGCCCACGGCAGTTCCTTCAAAGAACGCGAGCTCGTAAATTGCGGTTTTCAAGCCTTCGCAATATTCGTTTTCGGTGCGAACGATGCCAATCCCCTCGGCAAAATAGTATGCTTTCTTTCCGCCGCGGTAGGACCAACCGCCGCTCATTCCGCTTATGTCGAGGCAGACCTTTAAGCAATTTTCAAACCTGCCCGCCTTTGTTACTACTGTTCCTGCGTCCTCGCAGGTTATTTGTGTGCGGACATCTCGCGACCAACGCGTATATTCAATGATAGGCGTTGCTCCGATTTTCCATTCATCCGACCAGATGCAGTTGGTTGCATCCTGCAAAATACCCAATATATCATTATAAAGCAGGGGAGTCTCCGCGGTGCCGAAATCGCCGATGTTTTTCCATTCAAACGACCAGCGGTAGTTATGACAAAGGAAAAGCGAATCCTTTTTCTTTTGTACCGCGTCGCGGCCGAAGAAGTTCCAATGCCCGGTTGCAGTATAATTGGGGTTAAAAGTGGTGTCGGTTGCAAGAATCCTTCTGGCTACTGATGCGGCTGCTTTGGTGTGCACCTTTTCGATTTTGCTCGTCGCCAGCTGTTCTGCTCGCTCGATTGCGTGGCTTACGTCGCAAAGATATTGTCTTTCGTTCTTGTTTCTGCAGTAATCGCTACGGATCTGACCGATCATCTCGCTCCACGAACTGTCGTCGTATTTCAGACGTTCGTTGTCTTCCCAAGACGTGATTATCACCTTTTCGCTATCGGCATGGGCGACGGTATAGGTCAGTTCGGTTATTACCGATTCGGGGTGGTGCTCGGAAACATAGTCCCAACGGTTGCCTTCCCCTATCGGCAGCAAACCGTCACCGTATTTTATTTCGTATGCACTCAGCACACGGGCTTCAGTCACACCGTCGTTTGTATGAATATGCTTAACAATACCGATTCCGTCTTTGTAATAGCTCTTAAAGACAGATTTTCCAAAGTCGTTCCACACTGACGTGGTCCAAAGTTGGCAGTTTTCAAACCTGCCCGCAGGGGTATCGACGGTTTCTGTATTCGAAACGTAGGTGAGTGTTGTTCCGTCGCTGCCGACAAGAACTTCACCAAGCGATAAATCGGCAAAGAAGAATCCGTCGCATCTCGATGAATTACGAAATATGTTCGCGACCTGACGGTCAATGGATTGCATCCAGCCTCTGTCTATGGCTTCGGTCTTCCAATACCTGAGTATATTATCGATATAGCGGAATTCATCGGTCGTTCCGCCGACGGCGAAAAGGCTTTCGTCTTTATCCTTTAAACGCTCGTCGAGCAGTGTTTCCATTTTTCGTGCGTAGGGCACGAGCACGCGGTAGGCGTCATCCTTTTTTAATATTTTTTCCACCTTATCATACGCGGCGTGCCCCTCGTCGCGCCTTCCTTCGCGGAAATAGTTATAGGCAAGCCAAAACCATTCGTATCCCAAAGTCTGCACAAAGCCCGCCTTTTCGAGTCGCGGAATTTGCTTATCTTGTATGAATTTGATTTTAGCACCGCCGTAAACCTTCGAATCCTCGCGTGCTACAATAAAGGTCATCACCTCTTCGTTTTTGCTTTGCATAGCGGCATCGGCGATTCGTGCAAACAGCGCATCGTTCTTTTTGCCGGGAAGCCACCACCAACCGCGCATCAACACGTCGGCAAGCGCATGCTGCTTTTCGGTGCATTCGGGAAGCTCCTCTACCTCTCGAAGAACATCCTTGTATGCCTTATCAAAT
>JAFXHW010000168.1 GCA_017533545.1 Clostridia bacterium | reverse complement strand
TTATCGCCAGTTTCGCCTTTGTATTACAAAGGCATAGGGCAAAGCCCATACCCCTTGTAGGGCGGGGGTTTACTCCCGCCGCCGTGTTGGCTTAGATCCTATGTTACGGCGGGAGCAAGCCCCCGCCCTACGAGATTATCCTCATTATAACACAAATCGGCAGAGAAAACAATATCTCTGCCGAAATCCATTTGTAGGGGCGACCATTGGTCGCCCGTTTTGGTTTTGCGGTTGTTTGCGGGCGATCAATGATCGCCCCTACGGTAAACATCCTTATGAGAAGGAGCCTAAATGCGGTCTTTTTTATTGCTTTGATTACTTAATATCAACTCCGCCGAAAATGCTTGTTGCGGAGATATGTATTGTAGGCGCATTTTCTTTATGCGTCGTCTTGTTTTCGGTTCCGCCGAAGATTCCGACTGACGATACCTCAACGTTTACCTCGTTGGGAACGAGAATATCAATGCCACCGAAAACGGCAGTTGCCTCTATATCGCAGTCCTTTTCGATAATTGCACGGCGGAGATCACATTCAATGCCTCCAAAAACAGCTGTCAGCTCAGCGCCTTCGAATACCACGCCGTCGTAGTTGATCTCACTGCCCGAAAATACGGCAGTGCCTTTTTTAGTTGTGCCGGAATCGATTTTGACCGAAATGGTTGTTTCATCCTTCTTTTTGCCAAATACACCGCCGAAAATAAGGCGAAGTCCGGCAATAACGATTATAATGGGCAAGACGAGCTTCCAAAGGAGTTCAAAGCTGAGAATGTCACGGCAGCAGAGCAAGAGAAATACGCCGACTGCGATGCCGATAAGGTTATCGATCTTATTTTTGTCATTAAAAAGTCCGATAACGCAGGGGATGATAATAAACAGCGTCCACCAGCCGTCGAAAAACACGTCGATATTTGCTATTTCCAATGAGTTCAGTGCGAAAATTATGCCCGCGGCGATAAGAATTATGCCCCAAATGATTTTAGTGGATCTTTTCATTGCTGCCTCCTTATAGTACAATAATATTGCTACAACTACATTATATCATAAGTGAAGCGAAAAATAAATAGCTGTATAAAAAAATCGCAAAAAAGGGAAGAGCAAAATGCCCTTCCCTTAATCGTTTATGTTCCGAGATAAGCCGCTTTTACGGCATCGTTGTTTAAAAGCTCTTCGCCGGGGCCGGACAGTGTGATTCGTCCGGTTTCCATAACGTGACCGATATCGGCCGTCTTAAGCGCCATATTCGCGTTCTGCTCGATAAGCAGAATGGTAACGCCCTGCTTGTTTACCTCTTCGATGATGCTGAAGATGTCGCGCACGATGAGAGGGGCAAGTCCGAGCGAGGGCTCGTCCATCATCATGATCTTGGGACGACTCATCAGCGCACGTCCAACTGCGAGCATCTGCTGCTCACCGCCCGAAAGAGTACCTCCTGCCTGCCAGGAGCGCTCCTTTAAGCGGGGGAAGAGGCTGTATACCCATTCGATGTCCTCGGAAACGTCACCCTTTCTGATGTATGCGCCAACCATGAGGTTTTCGTAAACTGTCAGATCGGGGAAAATGCGTCTTCCTTCGGGAACGAGGGTGATGCCTTTTTTAACAATCGATGTTGTGTCGCCTGCGGTAATATCTTCGCCCTCAAAGATGATATTTCCTTCCTTGGGTTTGATAAGACCGGAAATGGCACGAAGGGTAGAACTCTTGCCCGCACCGTTTGCACCGACAAGAGTTACGATGCTGCCGCGGGTAACGTCAAAGGAGATTCCCTTGACCGCTTCGATACCTCCGTAGTTTATCTTAAGATCCTTAATGCTTAAAATTACGTCACTCATTTAATCCACCCCCAGATATGCGTTGATAACGCGTTTGTCAGACTGAACGTATTCGGGAGTTCCTTCGCAAATCAGCTTTCCGAAGTCGATAACGTAGATCTTGTCGGAGAATCGCATTACAAGGTCCATGTGGTGTTCAATCATGAATACGGTAAGGTCGTACTTTTCCTTGATCTGAAGAATGTAGTCGCCGAGCTCAAGCGTTTCCTGAGGATTCATACCTGCCGCAGGCTCGTCGAGCAGAAGGAGCTTCGGCTCGGTGGCAAGAGCACGTGCGATCTCCAGACGGCGCTGCAGACCGTAGGGAAGGCTTGTTGCCATGTCGTTGGCGTACTTGAGCAGATCCTGCTCTTCGAGCAAAGCTGCCGTTTCCTCGCGCATACGGCGCTCCTCAGCAGCAGAAAGACGGAAGGTGGCCGTTAAGAAATTGTGCTTTGCACGCATATGCTTTGCAGTGAGAACGTTGTCAAAAACGGTCATTGATTTCCAAAGACGAATGTTCTGGAAGGTACGCGCAATGCCAAGCTTTGTGATCTGATCGGGTGTGGGGTCGAGCGTTTTAAGATGGGTGTAAGCATCGCCGTTCTGGCCTGCATACAGCTTTTTCATCTTTCCTCTCGGATGATTGGCAACGATCTTTTTACCCTCGAATTCGATGTAGCCGTTGGAGGGCTCGTAAACACCGGTGATACAGTTGAATGCCGTTGTTTTGCCTGCACCGTTGGGGCCGATAAGGGCAACGATCTGATTGCGTTTTACCTCAAGAGAAAGGTTGTTGACGGCCACAACGCCGCCGAACTGCATTGTTACGTCCTTCATCAAAAGGACGGTGTCATTTTTGATCTCAGACATTTTCGCTACCTCCTTCTGCCTTTTTTGCTGCGCGCTTGGCCTTGATCTTTCTGACTACACCGTCGAAGGAAAGCTCGCGGTTACCCATAATGCCGCGCGAGAAGAAGAGAACGATAATCATGATAATTACAGAGAAAACGAGTTTTCTGAATCCCGAGCGGAGTACGTTTGTGCCTGCAATGTTGTAACTCGGGTCATCGAGGAAGCGCAGCCACCATTCGGAGGAAGCAATGTAAAGGAAGCTTGCGATGCAGGAGCCAGATACCGATCCGATACCGCCGATTACAACGATAAGGAGGATCTCGTAGGTCATTGCCGATGTAAAGGCACTTGCCTGAATGGTGTACTGGTACATAGCGAGAAGCGCACCCGATACTCCCGCAAAGAAGGAGCTTATAACGAAGCTCATTTCCTTGTGCTTGAGCAGGTTGATACCCATCGCTTCTGCGGCGATCTCGTCATCGCGGATCGCCTTGAAGGCGCGTCCGTAGGACGAGTTGATAAGCAGAAGGATTATTGCAATACAGATACCCGCAACAAGGAAAACAAAGAGTGTGGGCGGAATCTGTATCTCGGTGAAGGGAATATATACGTTGTTGAGATTTGGATAGCTTCTTAAGGGGTTTGCGGCGTTGGTGACAGGTCCGAAACCGTTCCACTGGAAGAGGGTACGGATGATCTCCGCAAAGCCGAGAGTCGCAATGGCGAGGTAGTCACTGCGGAGACGGAGTACGGGAAGACCGATAAGAGCCGCAAAGATGGCGGCTGCTGCGCCTGCCGCGATAAGACCTACCGTAATGCCGGTATCAAAGTCGATAGCGCAGTCGAAGTAACGGAATACCGAATTCGATTCCTTTACTGCAACGGGCATGGTCAGCAGGGCATAGGTGTATGCACCGATAAGCATAAAGCCTGCCTGACCGAGCGAGAAAAGTCCGGTAAATCCGTTAAGCAGATTGAGCGATACACCGACGAGCGAGTAGATCGCACCCTTTTTGAGTACGGTAAAGAGGATGTGAGTAGGCATCATGACCTGCTCTAAAACGATCAATATAATATAAACAAGAGCGATACATGCCAAAAGTAAGTAAAGACCGGTCTTGTCCTTTTTTCAAGTTTAAGTCTGTTCTTTATCATATTGCCCTCCTTATACCTTGTCGGTAGCCTTTTCACCGAAGAGACCGGTTGGCTTGACAAGAAGAATTATAATGAGCAATACGAAGGTGAAGGCATCGGAGAAGGTAGTCCAGTCACCCTGCACTCCGAAGAAGGAAGCACCGCCCTTGATGATGTTTTCGCATATACCTATGATAAACGCGCCGATAACCGCGCCCGGGATGGATCCGATACCGCCGAAAACAGCGGCAACGAAGCATTTAAGACCGGGCATACTTCCCGATGTGGGAGTAACCGATGCGTAGTTAGTGAAGTAGAGGATCGAACCGACGGCAGCCAAAAACGATCCTGTCATAAAGGTGGTGGAGATAACTCGGTTTATCTTTATACCCATAAGCTGGCTGGTTTCGAAATCCTTCGAAACGGCGCGCATACCCATACCGATCTTGGTGTACTTGATAAGAACGGTAAGTCCAACGATCAAAATGATCGTTAAGAAGGGTGTGATGACGGTAACCATCTTGGTAGATGATCCCCAGATCACTACGTTGTCGGAGAGGAAGGGAACCGGAGGATACATCTTTGCAAGACCGCCGGTGAAGTAGAGGGCGGCATTCTGCAAAAGGTAAGAAACACCGATAGCACTGATCATAACAGACATTCTCGGTGCCGAGCGAAGCGGCTTGTAGGCGGCACGCTCGATAAGGAATCCCATTATAATAATTACAACGAGCACTATGGGGAGCGCGATCTGAATGGGGAAGGTGCCCGAAATATAGACGATAAGCAATCCTGACCACATGAATACGTCACCGTGAGCAAAGTTGATCAGACGGAG
>JAFXHW010000167.1 GCA_017533545.1 Clostridia bacterium | reverse complement strand
GCGATACAGAATGGGGCTGATATATGCAGATGAGACGCTTGCCGAGCGGCTTTAGGGCGCTGAGCGATGCCACGATCTCGGCAGGATGGTGTGCGTAGTCGTCAAAAAGTTTTATACCGTCTTTTTCGGCGATAAATTCAATTCGGCGCTTGATACCGCAAAAGAGTTCAAGTCCGCGCTTGACGGCATCGGGCGAGATCCCGTTTTCGATAGCGGCAGCAGCGGCGCAGAGGGCGTCGCTTACGTTGTGCATGCCGGGTACGTTCAGATTCACACGGGTGAGCTTTTCGCCGCGTCTTACTATATCAAAGGAGGCAAAACCGCTTCTCGATTCTATATTTTTGGCCGTATAATCGGCATCGTTTTCGGCCGATACCGTAACCAGCCTGCCTTGGTAACCTTCAACCGATGCTTTGGCGTTGGGCAGATCGGTATTTACTACGGCTATCTCGGCAAGCGCGATGTATTTTGCGAACGATTCGGCGTACTGCGCGTCCGAATGAAAGTAGTCGGCGTGGTCGAAATCGACGTTTGAAACAATTGCTGTCGTAGGGAAAAAGGAGAGGAAGGAATCGGTGTATTCGCAGGCCTCAAAGACGAAATAATCGTGCTTGCCAACCTTGTATGCGCTGTCATATTCGCTCATGATCGCGCCGTTGACAACGGTAGGCTCACTTCCCGCCGCATCGCATATCAGTGCGGTCATGGCGGTGGTCGTGCTCTTTCCGTGTGTGCCTGCAATTCCGAGTCTCTTGCCGTAATGTTTCATCAGCTCACCGAGAAATTCCGCTCTTGTCATGCAAATAAGACCGCGCTCGCGAGCATAGGAAAACTCGGGATTCTCGGGAGCAATTGCGGCGGTATATACGACGACGGCATCGTCGGGGACATCGTTTAAGTTTTCGCGGCATTGTCCGATGAACACTTTAACTCCCATCTCGCCGAGATGCTCGGTGAGCGGAGATGCAGCACGGTCGCTTCCCGAAACGGTCATGCCAATGCGGTGAGATATCGCCGCAAGGGAGGACATTGATATGCCGCCTATGCCGATAAAATGAATGTATTTCGGCGAGGGGCTCTTTTGATCTGCCATAAAATATTAACCGCCTTTCAATGTGGAAGGTTTTTTCATAAAATTCCAAAGTTATGCACAATTTTGTCTATTTAGTAAAATATTTACCGAAAAATGTGCAAAAAATTGTACTTTTGTCGTAATTTTTTGTTAAACTTAAAATAAATATCAGCAAATATTCACACTGTTGTCACAATGAAAATGTATAATCTTAACTCGTAGGGACAATTTGACCTATCATGGAGGAAAATGCTAATGACCGTTACCGATGTAAAAGTCAGAAAAGTCTTCAACGACGAAGGTCCTATGAAGGCTATCGTTTCGGTTACATTTGACGACCAGCTTGCAGTACATGACATCAAAGTAATTAACGCCAGGGAAAAGCTCTTTGTCGTAATGCCCAGCCGAAAGAACCCCGATAACACTTATCGAGACATTGTACATCCCATCAATGCAGATTTCAGACACGCTCTTGAAAGTGCTGTCTTTGATGCATACGAGCGTGAGCTCGAAGCTATCGCCTCGATGGGCGAAAGCGTTGATGGCGAAATTACAGATTGACAGATTTGATTTAAACTTTACAGAGTGATCTTTGTGACTATCGGAAACACAGACCGTACGAAAGTGCGGTCTGTGTTTTTTTATGCTGTGATTATTGTCCCGATAAGTCGGGGTTTATTCTGCCGCTTCTTCTGCCGATTCTTCTTCGGCTTTTGCACCCGCATCGCCGGCCTCTTCTTTTTCCTTTACTTCGGGCGGGAATACGTCGGGCATCGACGCTTTAAGAGATGCGATAGCTACCTCAAGCTGACCGAGGTCGGGTTCGCGGGTGGTGATGCGCTGGATCCAGAGTCCGGGCGCGGAGAGAATGCGGATAAGGAGATTGTCGTGCTTGCCGGCGTACATCAAAAACTCAAATCCCAGTCCGACAACTATGGGTAAAAGGGCAAGCTTTACCAAAACTCGCAAAAGCATATTGTCCCAGGGAACGAAGGGCAGAGAGTTGATCAGTATGCTTATCGCCAGAATGACGAAAAGAAAGCTTGTTCCGCATCTGGGATGGAAGCGCTTGTATTTGGCTGCGTTTTCGGGGGTAAGATCTTCACCCGCTTCGTAGCAGAAGATCGACTTGTGCTCGGCACCGTGATATTCAAATGTACGCTTGATGTCGGGCATAAATGCAACGAGCCATATATATGCAAGGAAAATTCCTATCTTGATAAGGCCTTCGATGAGGTTTTTGAACCAGCCCAGTCCGCCGACGGCACCGTCAAGCAGTTTTGTCAAAAAGGCGGGCAGGAAGAAGAAGAGCGCGAAAGCCAAAAGGACTCCGAGAACTCCCGATACCGCCATCACGAAATTGAGAATGCTCTTGCCGAATTTTTCTCGCAGCCACTTTTCGAATTTGGTCTCCTCGGCCTCTTCGTCAATTCCGAGAGCCTCGGCCGACTGTGCAAGTGTTTTGAAGCTGAGCGACATTGTTTCGATCATGTTGACAACGCCGCGCACGATCGGAATGTTGAGGATCTTATATTTTGTGCGCACCGAGGTGACTCTTCCGAGGGTGGTTTTGATCTGACCGTCTTCGCATCGGACGGATACGGCGTATCTGTCCTTGTTTTTCATCATAACGCCTTCCATAACGGCAGATCCGCCTACCGTTCCGAGTCGGCAGTTAACCGGCTCTTTTTGCTTTTTAGCCATGCTTTTTCAAACTCCTTTTAGTTCGGATATAACATTTTTTGTTAATTTCGAATTGGTTTATGTTATTTTTTAAAAAATTCACATTTCAAGTGATAATTTATGCAACAACGTATTTTGCACATACAGCATAAAAAACGCTTACCCTTAATTTTAACATATTCCTACATCTATTTATACGAATTATTTGTTAACTTTCCGCTCAAACTACATAAAAATACAATTTATATTTTTTTGTAAACAATGTAATAAAAAAATCCTTTTCGCGTTGACAAGGGGATTGTGGTGTGATATAATAACATTGATTTGTGAAAATTAACTTTTTAGCAACGGACCGCATCAAATTTACATTAAGGACTATGAAAAATGAATTCTGAAAGACGCGGGGCGATCAAGGAGCTTTTGCTTGCGAAACCGTTCGTTTCTCTGCATGAGCTTGAAGTTCGTTTCCCCAACGTATCCTCGATGACTCTTCGCCGTGATATCGAATATTTCGAGAGCACAGGCGATGCCATAAAAGTACGCGGCGGTGCCCGCTCGATGAAGTTTATCACCACGTCGATGGAAGAAAACTTCGACAGCAGAATCACCGAAAACATCCAGGCAAAGGAAAAGGTGGCCATGCGTGCCATCGAGCTTATCGAAACAGGCCGCTCGGTATTTTTGGATTCGGGTACGACCATGTTAAGGCTTGCATCCCTTCTGCCCGATGAACGTCTGACTATCACCACAACAGGTCCCAACATCGCAATGGAGCTCGTAAAAAAGCAGCAGCCCATCATCAATATCGTGGGCGGCATGCTTAACCGCGACAACATCTCGGTATCGGGTAATCAGGCAATCGGCTTTCTTAACAACATCAATATAGACATTGCCTTCATCGTTCCGTCGGGTATCTCGGCGCAGGACGGTCTGACGAGCGGTAACTATATCGAATGCGAGCTGAAAAAGCTGGTCGTTTCCAAGGCAAGACGCGTTGTTGCACTGATGGATGCATCTAAGCTTGACAAATCGCTCCCCTATACCTTCTGCGATATCGGCGACATCGACGCTATTATCTCCGAGCGCGAGCTTCCCGACGATATCAAAGCGCGAGCCGAAGAAAACGGAGTTGAAATAATCATCGCCTGAAAGCGAATTTAAGTACGCGCACATTTTGCACCCGTCCATCCGCCGTAGACGGGCCGCATTAACTATATAAACACAACATTCCGGCGGAGAATTGAGGCAAAATATGGCAACACTCGTTATCATGCCCAGACAGGGACAGAGCGTAGAAAGCTGCGTTATCACTGCTTGGGAAAAGAAGAAGGGCGACAAGGTAGCCGTTGAGGATATCCTTTTCACCTATGAAACAGACAAGTCATCCTTTGAAGAGAAGGCAACCGTTGCAGGTACCCTTCTTGAGGTATTTGCGTCCGATGGCGACGACGTACCCTGCCTTGAACCGGTTTGCATAATCGGTGAAGAGGGCGAGGACATTTCCGCACTTATCGCTGAGGCAAAGAAGGGAGAAGCTGAAGAAGAAGCTCCCGCAGAGGCCGCAGTTGAAGAAAAGAAAGAAGCAGTCAAGGAGGCAGCAGTTGCAACAAGCACCG
>JAFXHW010000166.1 GCA_017533545.1 Clostridia bacterium | reverse complement strand
CTCGTCATTTTCGACGACGAGCTTTCGCCGTCTCAGATTAAAAATCTTGAAGAGGTTTTCGGGGGTGACGTGCGCGTTATCGACCGCTCGATGCTAATTTTGGATATCTTCGCCCTTCACGCTACCACAAACGAGGGTAAGATCCAGGTAGAGCTTGCACAGCTCCAGTATACCTCTCCCCGACTTATCGGTAAGGGCACCCAGCTTTCCCGTCAGCAGGGAGGCAATATAGCAATGCGAGGACCCGGTGAGACGAAGCTTGAGACCGATCGCCGTCACTTAAAGCGCCGCATGGCCGCACTTCGCGAGCAGCTCGCCGAGATCGAGAAGAACCGCGCAACGATGCGCGGCCGCCGCGACCGCTCGGGCATAAAGCAGATTGCCATTGCGGGATATACCAACGCCGGCAAATCGACCTTGACAAACTATCTTACCGGCGCAGGAATATTGGCTGAGGACAAGCTTTTTGCAACTCTCGACCCCACCACCCGCCGTTATTCGCTCCCCTGCGGTGAGGAGATACTTCTCACCGACACCGTTGGATTTATCCGCAATCTCCCCCATCACTTGGTCGAGGCCTTCAAATCCACTCTCGATGAGGTAAAGTACGCCGATATTGTCGTCGTGCTTATCGATGCATCCGATCCCGAGTATCTCAGCCATACCGCTGTCACCCGTGAGCTTCTTTTGCAGCTTGATGCGGCATCGAAACCCGTACTCTACGTATTCAATAAGTGTGACCGCCAGGCGTTCGAGATCCCCCGCCTTATGGACATCCCAGCTTCCGATGCTATTTACATTTCTGCCAAAACGGGGCAGGGAGTTGATAAGCTCGTTTCCCGCCTTGAGGAGCTGGTGCTTGACGGAAAGCGAATGATCACCCTTCGCATTCCCAATGCAAAGCAGGGCGCGCTCAACACCGCCTATAGCTTTGCAACCGTTGTCGACGTCGAATACGGCGACGAATACGTCACCGCAAAAGTTATCGCCGACGAGCGCGCACGCGGCATGCTTCGCGAATATACCGTAAATTAATACCTTTTTACCTCGTATTATTACATTATCATAACAAAATATCAAATATACTTGAAAATCATGTAAAAAGGCGATAAAATAAATTATAGCGTGTAAAACGTAATTTGAACATGAAAGTGTGGTATTGAAATGAACGAAAACGATAAGACGATAACTTTTTCACTCGGAGACGAAAAAGATATTGAGATGAAGCGCATACTGCTTACCGTCTATTCGGCTCTTTCAGAAAAAGGATACCGCCCTTTGGATCAGATAGTGGGATATATCCTTTCCGAGGATCCCACCTACATCACAAACCACAAAAACGCACGCGCTCTAATGCGTCGGCTTGATCGCGACGAGTTGCTCAACGTTTTGGTGAAATCCTATCTCGGACTTTAAGGGCATAACTTTTTAAAGGTTTTGAATAATGGAATATGTCGGATTGGGACGCGATGGGATCAAAGTATCGCGTCTTTGTATCGGCTCGCTCACCGTTGGACCTCTGCAAGCTAATCTGGATCTTGAAGAGGGTGCCGGTGTGCTTGCCTATGCCTTTGAACGGGGAATCAATTTCACCGACACAGCGCAGTATTACCGCAATTATGCCTATATAAAGCGTGCCATGCAGATATCGGGCAAGTACGATACCGTCATCTCCACAAAGACCTACGCTTACGACCGAAAGGGAGCAGAGGAGGCTTTTGAACAGGCAAGACGGGAGCTTGACCGCGATTATATCGATATTTTTATGCTGCATGAGCAGGAAAGCATACATACCCTTCGCGGCCACATGGAGGCCGTGGAATTTCTTTTCGAAATGCGCGAGAAGGGATATATCCGTTCGGTCGGCGTGTCCATGCACCATATCGCGGCGGTCGAGGGAGTGTGCGAGCTTTCTAAGATATACCCATTTTCGATCATCCACCCGATTTTCAATAAGGCGGGGTTGGGTATCGCCGACGGCGATATTTTGAAGATGACCGAGGCGATGAAAAATGCCAAGAGAGCCGGAATCGGAATATTCTCAATGAAGCCGCTCGGCGGGGGAAACCTTATAAAATCGGCATCCGAGGCGCTCGATATCGTGCTCGATGCCAAATACGATGAAGTTTCGCCGCTTTGCGATGCGGTTGCTGTCGGAATGCAGTCGCAAAAAGAAGTGGACGCAAATATATCGTATTTTGAAAGCCGTGCCTTCGGAGATGCATCAATGGAGCTGCAAAAGAAGCGTCGCAAGCTGCATATAGAGGAGTATTGCGAGGGATGCGGCAATTGCGTCAAAAGATGCAATCAGGGTGCACTCTCTATATTGGACGGAAGAGCCGTTCTCAATGCCGATAAGTGCGTCCTTTGCGGATATTGTTCGGCTGTCTGCCCGCTTTTCGCGATAAAGGTTTTATAAAAAGTTAATATTAAGGAGAATACGGTCGAAATTTCGATTTAAGTATTCTCCTTTGTCAATATATACATATTTTTACTTGACTTTGTAGGAAAAGCGTTTTATAATTGAAGTGTATCGTTTCCAACTTGTATTACTTCAAAAGTGAGGAATAACAATGAAATTTAAACGTTTATTGCTTGTTGTTTTTGCTGCGCTCATGATAGTCTCGCTGGCATCATGCGACAATAATGACGACACTCCCGACGATGTCGTTACCGACGATCAGGGCAATGTGCATACACACAGCTATACCGAAAAGATAGAAAGAGCCGCAAGCTGCTCGGACGAGGGTGTTCGTCTTTATATATGCGACTGCGGCGACAGTCATACACAGGTAATTGAAAAGACAGCACACAGCTGGCTTTCGGCCGATTGCGAATATCCCAAGAGATGTGCTGTATGCGGCGAGACCGAGGGCGAGGCAAAAGGTCACAGCTATTCCGAACCCGATTGCGAAAATCCCGCGACCTGCGCAAATTGCGGACTTACCGAGGGCGAAGCACTAGGACACACATGGGTGGATGCAACTTGCACCGCTCCCAAGACTTGCTCCGTT
This sequence comes from Clostridia bacterium, assembly GCA_017533545.1. The sequence continues at coordinate 1,409 of JAFXHW010000166.1, read as the reverse complement.
TGCGGCAAGACCGACGGTGATCAGCTCAAACACAGTTGGCAGAATGCAAATTGCCAGAGTCCGATGAAGTGTACTCTTTGCGGTGTTACAAGCGGTGAAAAGGGCGATCACGTTTGGCTAGAGGCAGACTGCGAAAACCCCATAAGATGTGCTTACTGCGGAATCACCAACGGCGATCAGCTCGGACATAAACTGGCCGGCGGCGATTGCAGAACATCGCCCAGATGCACCGTATGCGGCGAGATCGTCGAGGGCGCACCTCAGCACGTATGGAAGGCTGCCGACTGCACTCATCCTCAGACCTGCACTGTCTGCGGCACTACCGTAAGTGAGCCTCTCGGACACAGTTGGATAGCAGCCACCTGCCAGTCTCCCGAAAAGTGCGATGTCTGCGGTGAAACACGCGGCGAGGTTTCTAATCATGTATATGTCAACGGCAAGTGCAAATATTGTTCCAGGGACGACGAGATCGCTATAGGCGAGGCAGATATAGTCTTCTCGGACGGAAGAACTCTTTCTCTTAACGAAAATTATAACAATATTATCGCACGTTGGGGAAAACCTGAGCAGAAACTGACCGAAAAGTATGTTGACGGGGAAATCGACAATTTGGTTTATATCGGCGAATATCTCATAATTCTTCGTTTTGACCATCTCAAACTCAAGGGCGTTTTCACGGTTGATAAGGGTGTCAGAGCAGACGAAGAGGCGTTTAATGAGCAGTCTTATGTCGATACTATCGCCGGCGGCGTATGGGCGCGTTATTTCACCGCGGACGGATTTGACTGCGGCTTTGACGGCCTGACCAGTTATACGGAAACTGAGTTGCTGATGTGCTATATCACCAATGCGATAAGAAACATCAACGGAATCAACGGCTTGTATTACAGCGAGGATATCACGGCTGTTGCGATATTACATAGCCGTGATATGGCAACACGTAACTACTTTAATCATGTTACTCCCGAGGGTAACAAAGTAGATTATCGTTTGAATCGTGGAGGAGTTAGTTGGAGCATGTGCGGCGAGAATCTGGTAGCCGGATACAGAGATATGTTCAGCGCAATGAATGCATGGTACAATTCTGCCGGCCATAGAGCCAATCTGCTTGATGTTGGATATGAGTACATAGGAATTGGTATCGCTTATGATTCTCCCGATACATACGAGTGGTATGTAACTCAGAATTTTGTAGCCTAAAAACAAAAGATCGCGTTATGATTTTAACGCGATCTTTTTTCATGATGAAAAAAGCAGAGGCAAGACCGATAGGTGCTTGCCCCCTGCTTTTTATTTATACATTATTTTATTCTGCTGTGAAAATGTAAGGATGAATGTCCTGACCGCCGTCGACAAAGTATACTTCAACGTCGGGTAAGTTATCCGAAAGAAGGAAAGTGAGCTCAGCG
>JAFXHW010000165.1 GCA_017533545.1 Clostridia bacterium | reverse complement strand
CACGCTTTCGACCTTGTCGGCAAGCTCCTCCGACGACAAGATCTTGCCCTCAACGCAAAGGGCGATCTTGTATGCCTTTTGCGGAATTTGCGAGGCCAGCTTTTCGTCGGTCGTTTCTATGGTTTTCAGCTTACAAAAAGCGCCCAGACGCTTTTCATATTCGTCGGCCGCCTCGCGATAGAATTTATCGCGAAGCGCGCCAACGCAAATTATCGTAATAGCTACCATCTATCTCTTTATCTGAGCGGAAGCTCGCGGTAGATGCCCTCTGCCATTCTGTGGTGGCCGAGGTCGTTGGGATGTGTAAAGTCGACGGTGCAGCTGTCACGGTCGGTGCCGGTGAAGAATGCCTTTCCGTCGCAGAAGAATACGTTTCTGTCCCCCGTTTTGTATGCCTTGACGTAGTTGCTCATAATGAATACGCGGCGATCCATGCTCTCAAAATAGCCGTTTTCGAAGTCGGGCTTAGTTACCATGATGATCGGGATATCGGGATGAGCTTTTCTTACGGTTTCGTACATATTGTAGTGAGTTTGCTCAAGATGAGCAACGTTGGGTGCATTGTGATCGTAGTCGAGTACGAATGCCGACATTTCAAGCGACGCGATGTAGTCTGCCATTACCTTCTCACCAAGCGCGGAGCCCGAGAATCCGAGGTTGATGTGGTTAGCATTGATGCGGCGGGCAACACGGGAAGCGTAGCACATACCGGGACGGGATACGCATCCGCCCATGGTGATGGACGAGCCGTAGTAAACGATAGGCTTTTCGTATTTGTAGGGCTTCGGTTCGCACATGTCGGCATCGTCTAAAATACCGATCGTCATCTCCTCAACGCCGTTTGCCAAGGGGAGATTTATTTCAACTGCGCGGTTGCCGGGATCCTTGTAAAGGGTGGCGCCGAACTCCTTTTCGGTGTGGCCGGGATAGTAAACGGCTCTGAACTGACCGTCAAGATATACGTCTATGCCGGTGTGACCCGAGCGGGGCTGATGTCCCCAGCCGATGGGCTCTCTTTTAAGCTTTACCTTTATCTCAATAACGCTGGAGCTTGTCTCAAATCTTACGCGTCCGCCCGTTGTGCAGGTTGCAAGCCAGGTGACCTCGCTGTTTACCTTGTCGATTATATCGTCGGGCAGGCGGTTGAAGTTATCAAGCACGCCGTATACCTTGATGGGCGCTTCTTTTACGTTGAAATATCTCATTTTGGTTTCCTCCGGGGAAAAATATAAAAATTAGTGTTTTTAAATGCTGAATTTGAATCCGACACCTACTTCGCCGACGCGAAGCGACTTTGCCATCTCAAATTTTGCCGCCAAAGATACGCAATGGCAGGGGTAGAGCACGCCGACGCCTATTTTTTTCATGTAGGCGACGGTGTTTTTCAGTCGATCGTTGACCTCGGACAGGTGAAAACCGCCGATCACTGCCGCAACGCGGTAATTTTGCAGATTTTCGCGGGCATATTCGATGATATTGCATATTCCGCTGTGCGCACAGCCCGCGAGTATAACGATTCCATCGGGAGTGTTGAATGCGAGCGCCGAATCATCGTAAAGGAAGTCCTCTATCATAATTCCGCCTCGGTTTGTCTTTCCGAGCGCGTATCGTTTCTCGAAATCGACCATTTGCGGGATCTCTCCCAAAAAAACGCAGTTTTTGCTCAAAAAATAGGGGGTTTTTACCGCGGTGTACTGCGTCATCTGCGCTATCTTCTTTTCGGTAAAGGGCGCGCCTATGTATTCGCCCTCCTTGTACTTTTCACCAAAGCAAAGAGGGTGACAGATAAGCTCCTTTTTGGAAAGGTCAAATCGCTCGGCGATATATTTAAGTCCGCCGGTGTGATCATTGTGACCGTGCGAGAGCACGATTCTGTTGCACGCGGCAATGTCAATACCCATCGCGGAGGCATTTTTGACAACGACGTCCGAATATCCGGTATCAAACAGTATGCGGTCGCCGCCGCACTCGACATATGCAGAGAATCCGGGCTCTCCGAGGAGATATTTGTCGATGTAGGTGTAATTGTCAACTAAAACGGTGATCGTCATTGATTTTTACCTGTATATTTTTGATTTTGTATAGAATACTCGCTGTGCGAGTATTCATTGGGAATTCGCTTCCTGTTTCTGAACGAAACAGGTTTTGCTACGCAAAAACAGCGAATATCCCACTGCTCGGTTATATCTTACAGATGAAATTTATTATTCCGTTACCTCAACAGCTTCTGTATCATTGCCCTCCGCAGGAGCGTTGCCCTCCGCAT
>JAFXHW010000164.1 GCA_017533545.1 Clostridia bacterium | reverse complement strand
GCCTTTTCAGCAGCGGCCTTTTCGGCAGCAGCCTTTTCGGCAGCGGCCTTTTCGGCAGCAGCCTTCTCGGCTTCAAGCTGTTCAATTCCGTCGGCCACGTCCTGCTTCATCGCCTTCATAGCTGCGCGGACAAGCTCGTCATCGGTTATATTTACCTCATCGATGCCCGTTATTTCACTTGTAATGCCATCGATCTGTTCAAGATGCGCATTGTATGCATCGTAAAGAGAGGTCTTGAAATTTTCAACAGCTTCGCGGAGCTTCAGTGCATTATCGCGCTCAATACGGATCTTTGCTCTGAAATCGGCAAGGATCTTATCACAGTTGGTCTTGGCGGCGCGCAAAATGAGATCGGCACGCTCGTTTGCCTCGTCGATAAGGGTTGCACTTGCTCTCTGTGCGTTGATGATCGCGTTTCTGATCGATTCCTCGTCCTTTTTGAGCTGATCGTACTTAGACTGTACCTCAGCAAGGCGGCGTTCAAGCGCATCATTTTCGCGATAGAGCTCGGCATACTTGGCCATAACGAAGTTTAACTGCTCGTCAACTTCTTCAGGGCTATATCCGCGAATAACTTTACTGAATTCTTTGCTTTGTAATTCGTTTGGAGGAAGCATTGTATTTTACCTCTTTACAATAAAATAAACAGTGGAAAGGCAATATGAACCCTGCCCTTCCTCGATGAGTTTGTTATTATCTTTTTAAATCATTTCAGCTTTAAAGCATCAAGACGCAAACGGTCTTTTTTCGTCTTATTGCCAAGCGAAACTATCTTGAATTTTCCCTTGCCGCGTACCGATACGATATCGCCGTCATTAAGTTCTTTCGTTCTGTCGCACACAACCGAGTAATTCAGCGATACAAGCCCGCTTTTGACGGCCTCATCGGCCTTATCACGCGAAAGATTGCAAAGTGCGGACACAACGCAGTCAAGCCGCGCCGAAGCAACTGTATCGTGTATACTCTGATAGTGAGGAGAGGTGTCCAGCTCTGACGGAAGCGCGCTTTTTTTCACCTTGACCTTATCGCGTCCGATAGATGTAAGCGGTTTTTCTGCAGAGGTGAGAAAATCGGCTATCGAGCTGTCACAAAAGAGATAGGCACATTTTGAATCGCATACGATGATATCACCCAGATGCGATCGATCGATTCCGAGCGAGCAGAGCGCACCGAGAAAGGATCTATGATCCAGCTCGACGTATCCGCTTCCCGATATCAGAACACACTCAAGATTCGATGAAACGAACTCACGCGTAATCGAGTTATCATCGTCAAACTCTTCAAAATAATCGGGCAGAACGAAAAGCATCTTGCGTTCCGCATCCTCATATCCGCCCCAAAGAAGCATTCTGCAGCTTCTTGAAAAGGAATTGAAAATACGCTCGGCTTCATACTGTTTTGCGGGGTCCAAAAAATGGCCCGATCGTGGTATCCCGCTCTCGGCGTCGGATATAAGATCGTTCAATCGATCGTAAAACAAATTATCCATAACATTCAGCTTACAAGTCCGCTTATAACGGACAGGAGAAAATACGCTATCAGAAAGGACAGATCAATGGGCAAGTCCCTCAGCACCGGAATCTTTTCTATGATGAGCCGAACCGGTTTCAGCACCGGTTCGGTCACATAAAAAACAAAATTCACAAATGCATTGCTTTCATGGGGCATTATCCACGAAACAATCATTCTGATGATCATAAAAAGCTTCAGTACGGATACTAAGACAAATACGATCTTGGCAAGGACATAAACAACCAAAGGCAAAGTAAAAACTCCGCTATATGGCCTATCAGATCATGTTGGGGTCGAACATGTTTGCATTGGGATTCTGACGCTGCTGAGCGGCAACATCCTGTGCAAGACTTACGTTCGAGGGAGCGAGTACCCATGTATTGGGACCTGCCTTGGTGATATCACCGCTAATGGTATAGATAACTCCCATAAGGAAGTCGATCATGCGGCGGGCAAGCTCCTTGTTAGCGGTCTTCTCAAGATTCAAAACAACGGTGTGATGGTTGATAAGATGGTCTGCGATATCATTGACGTTTTCCCAACGCTCGGGGTAGATAACTCTTACTTCGAGAGCTGCACCGTCGAGAGCAACAGAAGACTGCTGAGGCTGCTGCATGGGTCTGCGAGCAGGCTGAGGCTGCTGCATCATCGGCTGAACATATTCTTCCTCATATCCGGTGCCGTAGTCACCACTGTCCGGAACGTCGAAGGAATAATCCTCGCCTTCGTATTCTTCGTCATTGTCAACGGGGTTAACCAAATTCTTGAACTTGTCAACGATTCCCATTTTTTTAACCTCCAAAAATGTATTGTTACTTGATATATAATTATTTTTATAATTATCGTTTTTGACTTTGCCGGCAGATCAGGTGTAAATCCGCTCGCCGAATATTGCCTTACCGGGACGCACCATATTAGCACCTGCAAGTACCGCATCCAGGTAATTTGACGACATTCCCATAGACAAAACAGCCCTATCTACATTATGTAGTTTTTTTGCCCGAATGTCAATAAAAATCTTGTAAGTTTCTTCAAAATATTGCAATATTCTCTTTTTTTCGCTCTCGATTGCGCCCACCGTCATAATTCCGAGCGGTCTGATGTGTTCAAACGCTGCAATTTCATCAAAAAACGCATTCACATCCTCGGGCATTACCCCGCTCTTTTGTGCTTCCCGACAGCTGTTTACCTCGACAAGCACATCGGACACTATTCCCTTGATCGCGCTCACTCTTTCAAGCTCACGGGCGGCGCTCATCGTCGAAAGCGACTGAATAAGCGATACCCTGCCGCAAAGCTGGCGGATCTTATTTGACTGAAGCGTCCCGATAAAGTCGACTGTCAGCGATTTATCGTATTGATCGTACTTTTCGTTGATCTCATTGAGTCGGTTTTCACCGATCCTCTCAAGACCGTAGGGCACAAGGCTGTTTATGATATCGGGCGAGACTGTTTTTGCAGCGGCGCAGATATCGACCTTGCCTGCCGTTTTTCCCTGCGCTTCAAGTGTTGCTATCTCATCCTGAACACGCAAAAAATTATCTCTGACCGTTTGTATATCCATTTTTTCTCCAAAATCAGCTTACAAGCTGACCGTCATAATACTCGCCACCGCCTACGATAACGTTTTCACCGATGTTAAGTCTGGTCTGATGATCGGGATTTGTAAGATCGCGGGGCTCGACAATGATGTATCCGTTTTTTTCGAACAGAGGATTTATCGTACGGAATTTGACAACAGAGCCGTTAAGTACGAAAACTCCTTTTTCGCCGTTGACGATGCGTACTGCAGATATGGGCACGCGGTATCCCGAATAGGAATTATTGACAAGTTCAATGCTCTGCGAACGAAGGAAATTGAATCCGTCAACGATCATGCCGTTTTTGAAAACGAGGACAGCTCTGTCACTGCCCGGTTCCGTAATGGTACGGTAAAGGGTCGCCTGAAGCTCTTTATCTCCGTTATAGGGGTAAATTATCGTATAGTTTTTACCATTGACGTAGCTGTGGCTTTCCGAAAACGGTATTTCACAAACGATATACCAGGCGTAACTTTTAACTATCTTTCCGATAAGCTCGCCCTTTTCATTATTGCCGCTTGACATATCGGGCTGCTTCTGGGCAAGATTTCGATAACCCTGAATAGTAAATGTGTCGATGTCGATTTCGGAAAAAGCTTCCTCGTATCCGTCAGCTTCGATGTAAAAATAGCCCGAAACATTGGTTTTTATCTCGTGGATATTTTCGCCGACGCTCTCGATAAGAGCCGTTTTTTCCGCCTCAAGCTGAGCTATACGGTCATTGTAATCGCTGACCGCTTTGACGAGTATCTGACGTCTGTTGAGGAGAGACAGAAGATTATTCTTCTGAGTCATTGCATACTGAATATCGCCCTGCGACAGTCTGTCCGAAATCTTTGTATAAAGCTCGGTAATTCTAATATCGAGCGTCGCTGTATCGGCAAGAACCATGTCGTCGCTGACATTGCTCGATTTCAGCAGATTTATCTTGTTATCGATGTCGATAAGCTTTGCGCTTACATCTGCGGGAATATCGTAAACAGTTGCAACTGTGCTTCCCACCCCTACCCTCTCACCGCTTGAAACGTTATACTTGACGTTTCCGTTAACCGAGGAATAAACGAGTTCCTCTTTACGGATTATATAGGCATTAAGAGGGGTAAGGGAACGTTCCGTTACGTACACCGCCTCGACAGTTTCGATCTTCGCGCCGAAATTAGTCACCATCTGTGTGGCTATATACACGATAAACAACAGCGATACAAGCGCCGTGACAACGTATACGATTACTTTTTTCAGTTGACGACTATCCATTTTTGCACTACCGTTTGCGAAATTTATACCCAAAATGCCTTGCGGCACAGATTAACTACATTATTATAACACAAATAAATTATTAATTCACTATTTTAACATAAAATTTACAATATTTTTGCGTTTTTCGGGGTCTGAAAGCTCACTTTCATCCGAAATGGGAAGCATTTGAACATACGGGCGGTGGCAAAACCAGGTCAGCTGACGTTTTGCGTAGTTTCTCGTTGCTCTTTTGATGTTCTCTGCCGCCTCATCGAGGGAAATAAGACCGTCAAAATACGGATCAAGCTCCTTATAGCCTATCGCCTGTGCGGCGGTTTTTCCGTAAGTCAAGCGCAGCGCGCGCGCCTCCTCGACAAGGCCTTCTTCAAGCATGATGTCGACTCGCCTGTCGATGCGCGCATAAAGCATTTCCCTCGGCCAATCGAGCATAAACACCTTTGATTCCACACTTCCCTCCTCGCGGGAGCGTTTATCCCACTCGGTTTTGGTAATGC
>JAFXHW010000003.1 GCA_017533545.1 Clostridia bacterium | reverse complement strand
TGTGGGACTTGGAAATTCCACTCAAAAGCATCTTTTCGTCGGTGAGCCGATGAACGACTTTATCTTCTCCAGTATTTGCGAAGAACTGGGCTTTATCGGTGCTATCGCGCTGATCGCTCTTTTCGTACTCTTCACCTGGCGCGGAATCGTTATCGCGATGCGCGCACCCGACACCTTCTCGTCGCTCGTCGTTGTGGGAATCACCGCGCAGATCGCTCTTCAGGCAATGCTCAATATGATGGTTGTTACCTCGATGATGCCCAACACCGGTATCGCGCTCCCCTTCTTCAGCTATGGCGGAACGGCGCTGATGATGCAGTTGGGCGAGATGGGAGTACTGCTTGGAATATCGCGATATTCCTATGAAAAGCCTGAGGTCATGGCTGTCCAGTAAAGATCAGTTACATATTATTTTGAAAGGATGCGCCCAAAGAAAAATCGCGGCGCAAACACAAAAAATGCGTATAATTATGTCGGGCGGCGGCACCGGCGGACACGTCAATCCCGCCATTGCTATTGCCAATATATTAAAGGAACGCGAAGAAGACGCCGTTATTTCCTTTGTCGGAACATCGCGCGGAATCGAAAACAAGCTTGTCAAGGCGGCAGGATACCCCCTTGACCACATCGAGATCCAGGGGCTTCGCCGTTCACTCTCTCTTTCCAATATCAAAACCGCTTTTCTGCTTATAAGCTCGTCTTTCAAGGCCAAAAAGTTGCTGCGTGAGCAAAAGCCCGATCTTGTGGTAGGCACCGGCGGATACGCTTGCTATCCGATATGCAATGCCGCCGCAAAAATGGGAATTCCCACCGTACTCCACGAATCGAATGCTATTCCGGGCGTGGCTGTACGCATGCTGCAACACAAAGTCGACCGCATATACGTCAATTTTGAGGAGACAATCTCCCGACTTAAAGTACCCGAAAAGGCATACCGCGTAGGCAATCCCCTTCGCGGTGGGTTTAGCGATATTACTCATGACGAGGCCCGCAAAGCCCTCGGTATTGATGGGAAATACCGCTTCATGATCCTCTCCTGCGGCGGAAGCATGGGGGCCGAGCCGGTAAACGACGCAGTTCTCGAGCTTATGCGCGACTTTTCATCGAAGCGCCCCGACGTACTGCATGTTCACGCGACGGGATCGCTCGAATACAAGGCCGCACGGCAAAAATTCGAAGAGATGGGACTTGACAAGTGCCCCAACCTCGAATTTCTCGAATACATCTACGATATGCCCCAGCGCATGGCGGCGGCTGATATCGTTATCAACCGTGCAGGGGCCATGACTCTTTCCGAGCTCGCCGCTCAGAAGAAGCCCTGCATTCTCATCCCCTCCCCCTATGTAACCGACAACCACCAATACAAAAACGCGCACGCGCTCGAATTAAAGGGTGCGGCTGTCGTCATCGAAGAAAAGAATCTCGCGATAGGATCAAGCGAGGGATGTGCTCTGACCCGCGAAGTCGCCGCTTTACTCGACGACCGCGAGCGACTGAGAAAAATGGGCGAGGCGATTGCTGATTTTGCCCTGCTCAACTGTGCCGACCTCCTTTACGACGATCTTTTGAAAAACGTTTTAAAAAAGTAAGACATCAAAAACAAATCCGAAGGTGCGCGAAAGCGCGAAAAGTGTATGAATACAGAGAATTTCAACGAAAGAAGTGAATATACCTCGATAAACGACACCGATTTCGGTGATGCGGGTGTTGCGGGTGTTAAGAGCAGCTTCGACGGGCAGGACCTTGGCGAAGAAAACGCGCAGATACTCTCGCGCTCCTCCTTTGAAGAGTCCCAGCGCCGCGCGATAAGACGCCGCAAGATACACACCGCGCTGACTATTTGTGCCGCTTTGGCTGTCGTTATCATTTTCGCCAGCGCCTGCGTATCGGTATTTCTGCGCATCGGCGAAATATCGGTCGATGGTCTTACCCGCTACGACGAAGGCGACATCATCGCCGCATCAGGGATAGATATCGGTCAGAATATCTATGCGATAAACAAATCGGATATCGAAAAATCGATCACCACCGGCTGTCCGTATATCAAATCTGTCAAAATCCGCCGCAACTTACCCGACACTCTGTCGATCACCGTCTATGACGAGGAGCCTAAATACTATTTTGAGCTCTGCGGCGAGTATTTTGTGCTCTCCGAATCGATGCGCGTACTTGAAAGAACAAACTCGATGACCACCCTTCTTCTCGACTACGAGCAGATAATCAAGCTTAAAACCCAATCGGTAAAGCGCGCCGTTGTCGGTGAGGTGGTCGTGTTTGACAACGAAAGTTACCTTTCCTACGCCCGCGAAATGCTCAACACCTTTGCAAATTCCGAGCTTGGACGGAACATCACCTTAGTCGACTTTTCCAACCGATTCGCCATCTACTTCGTCTACGGCGACCGCCTCCGCGTTGATGTCGGATCGATTGAGGATATCGGCAAAAAAATCGCTATTGCCTCGCGAATCATCGCAAAGCTTGACGCCCGCGACAAGGGCACGATAAACGTTGAAAACGACCCCGCATATTACATAATCGGCACTCCCGAATTTTAAAAAAACACCCTGCCAAGGGTGTTTTATTTCTTACTTAATATATTTCTTTCCCTTCGTCGGGTATAAAGATACAGATTCAGCTCAGCTCCGCAAAAGAGAATGGTCATGCAGGCATATAGCCAGAGCATGAAAAGGACGATTGCCGTAAGCGAGCCGTAGATATAGGAATAGTCGGCGAAAACGTCGATATAAAATGCGTATCCGCGGGAAAATATTATCCAGGCCACTCCGGTAAATGCCGCGCCCACAAAATGCGAGGAGGGCTTCATTCTGCTCGCGCTCTGCGACGAATACACGCCAACAAGTCCGCCGATAATAAGCGCGGGCATCAGCATATTTTTAATTAAGATGTAAAAAACATTTTCCCGCAGAGCAATCGAAAAATGATCCTCGATTCGAACAATTATCGTATGCCCGAAAAAGATTAGTGCAAGCGTGACTGTTATCAAAGTGATAAAGATCACTGTCATAAAAAGCGAAACGATACTGTTTTTAATATATCCGCTTTTTTCGCTGTGATATATCCCGCGAAGCCCCTTGATTATACCCCGAAGGCCCTGCGATGCCGTCCAGAGCACGACGAGGGCAGATATCGATATTATAGGGATGCCGCTGTTCGAATAGAGCTCGGACACCAGAACGTCGGCATATGGCAGAAGCTTTTGGGGCAGATATTCGCAGGCGAGGCTGTAAAGCTCATGCTCGCCGAAGGGAAAAATATACCGAAGAAGATTCAAAAGGAGCATTATAAAGGGAAAAGCCGAAATGACCACGAAAAAGGATGAATGTGCCGCATAAACGTACACCCCGTCGTCATCCAGCCTACGCGATATTGCGCGCACATTTTTGATCGCTCTATCGTACCGACCTTCTTTTCCCCATTTCACGCCATCACCCTCTTTTATGACATATAACATCATTATATTATATTTAGTTTGTCCGATATGACTCTCGTTATTCTTTATCGTTATTCTTTAAATATAGCGTCTAAAAAGACAAAAAGGCATTGAAAGGCGCAAAAAAATATGATACAATAATACATCATAACACTTTTTTGAGGACAAAATGGATAATCAAAATCGGACAGGCACAACATACCAATCGAGCCGTCCAAAGCTGATTTTACGAATATTTATCGACACACTTGTAACGAGCGCACTGGCCTTCGGCGGCGGATTTGTAGTACTAAATATGATACGCGACAAATTCTGCCGCAAATACGGTTGGCTGAGTGAGGATGAGGTCACTGACCTGATCGCTCTCGCGCAATCGTCGCCCGGCACCATAGCAGGCAACGCACTCATGCTCGTCGGATACACCGTCGCAGGATTCTGGGGCTCGGTCGCCGCCATGGTGGGCAGCATTATACCCCCACTTTTGATCATCTCCTTGGTGTCGGTATTCTACGATTCCCTGCGTGACAGCGCCGCCGTAGTCTATCTGCTTCGCGGACTGCAGACTGCCGTCGGTGCGGTGATAGTATCTCTTTGCATCGACATGATGGACAATGCCACAAAGCGTGCGCGCGATATTCCCGCTCTCGTTATATGTGCACTGTCCTTATTGGCTTCCTTCCTTTTTAACGTCCACGCGATATACATAATAGTCGCGGGTGCGCTTTTGGGCATGATCGTCACCCTAATTCGCGAAAAGAGCAAAAAGGGGGAAAAGAAATGATCTTCCTTAAAATATTCTTCTGCTATTTGCAGATCGGTTTTTTCTCCATCGGCGGTGGGCACGCATCGATCCCGCTGATCCGCTCGATGATCGTCGATGACCGTGCCTGGCTCAGCGTTACCGAGTTTGTCGATATGATCACCATATCGGAAATGACTCCCGGACCCTTCGCCATAAACTCTGCCACCTTTGTCGGCATAAAGATGGGCGGCCCGTTCGGCGGAGTGCTCGCCACCTTCGCCTGCATGCTCCCCTCGTTCATCATCACAATGCTGCTCTGCACTCTTTACCGAAAATACCGCAGCGGATCGCTTTTCAGCGGTCTTCTCTACGGAATACGCCCAACGGTAAGCGGACTTATCGCATCGGCCGGACTGTTGCTGATATTTATGGCATTTTTCGGCACGTCGGATCTGACAGCGATCGGTAGTGTTGACCTTCTTTCTGTAATAATTGCCGCTGCAACCTTTATTATTTTACGAAAGACAAAAATCAATTCGGTATTGATGATTGTGATATCCGGAACGATCGGCGCAGGTATTTTCGCGCTGTACGATTACATCGTATTAAAATTGGCATAAAAAAATCGCCGCTTAAAAGGGTGTGCAAAATTAGCGGAGAAATTATAGTCAGTTTGTTTATATGGCGTGGTTTTGCTCCGCGGTAAACAAATAATTAATGCCGACAGATTTCAAGATCTGTCGGCATTTGCTATTCGGTAAATTGGAATTTATTTTAACGTTGAGCGGGAAACCACTGAATATTGAATAACTCCAAGGTAAAGATGAACCCAACGAAGCACGTAAGCAAAAGTGAACTGATAAAAAAGAGACCGAACACCAACGTCAATAAACAACTATCGCTATTTCTCAATTTAACAAACAATAATTGCAGGATTGCCAGTCCAAGGGATATGCATTGAAAGACGAAGAGTATGGTCGACAATACACTATAGAGTAACAATTCTTTTCCATTCCAAAGCGGAAGATACATTAAAATGTATAGTGATGGGGCAATTATAGATAAAAACAAAATAATACCTTGCCCTGATATTTTTTTCATACTTATTCTCCCTCCGTCAAATTCTTATTTATCGTTCCGTTTATCGCCAGTTTCGCCTTTGTATTACAAAGGCATGGGGCTTAGCCCATACCCCTTTGTAGGGCGGGGGTTTACT
>JAFXHW010000163.1 GCA_017533545.1 Clostridia bacterium | reverse complement strand
GACGAGAAGATTGATGTCCGCGGACTTCACGATATCGTTTCTCCCCGTCAGCTTGATACACTTGGATTTATGTTGCGTTATTTGGAGGTATCGAATAACGACAGGAAGGTAGATATTGAACGGAAGGTCAACGATCTGTATGCGCGGATTAATGAAGAAGGAATTGATTTTCTCTATTCTCCATTCTTCGCGACCTGCGAAAGATTCCTTGATCTGCCTCGCAAGCAGGAGCTGATGGCACTGATCAACCGTATGCGAAGGATCAATATGGTAAAAGGCGGTGTTGTGATATGAGTATGCTGACTTATCATATAACAATTGCGGAGAGAATCAAGGCATACCGCAGCGAAAACAATTTGTCCTTAAAGGAATTCGGTAAGCTGATTGGCGTATCCGCGCAAGCGGTATGCAAGTGGGAGCAGAACACCTGTTATCCCGATATTATCTTTCTTCCGCATCTCGCTCGGATTTTGGGATGTACGGCAGATGATTTCTTTGAACAATATTCAGTTGATAATAACAAACATCTGCATCATTGAAAATTAAGTAAAAAATAGAGAAATCCGAACCCTTCGCCTATCGGCTTTGGGTTCGGATTTCTACTGTTTGGTGCGGAAAACGGGACTTGAACCCGTACGGTGTGAACCACACGCCCCTCAAACGTGCGCGTCTGCCAGTTCCGCCACTTCCGCATATTTGTCTGTTGCCTTATCGGCTCAACGCTTGATATTATAGCATGTAAAATCAGTTTTGTCAATACGTTTTTCAAAAAAAGTCGAAAAAATATTCCATCTTTTTTGCCGCTATTTTTGTTCAAAAAAACGGCATTTATTTTTAAAAATTCCTCGCGTATTAAAGTCAGACTGTCAGGTGATAATATAACTGCAATGGAGAAATCTATTATTTGAGAAAATCATATCCGAAAGGTCTGCGGACAAATCGACAGCATTATTTATCGATCTGTGCCGTTTTTATAATTATGTTTTACGGAAAAGTTGAAATTTGCGGTATAAATACCGCAAAGCTGACCACTCTCAGCGATGAAGAAAAGTCCGAGCTTTTAAGAAGGACAAAAGACGGAGATACAAAGGCGCGCGACAGGCTCATTGACGGAAATTTAAAGCTTGTTCTCAGCATTATACAGCGATTTATCAGCCGTGGGGAAAACCCTGACGATCTTTTTCAGGTGGGATGTGTGGGACTTATAAAGGCGATAGACAATTTTGATACCACTCTTGACGTCAAATTTTCCACCTACGCCGTGCCAATGAACGGACGATGGTGAAAAAAGGGCAGAGTAATATATTAAAACGAATAGAATATTTCCACCCGATCGTGTGTTATAACGATCTTTTCGATAGCACGCCGAATTATCGATTGCCTTTCCTCATGTGTCATGTACTGCCAGGCATCGCCCAGTCCCGCGATCTCGGCGGCCGCCGAGACCGAATCGACGGCATTGCGTTCGTTTTCCTCAATTCGCTCGATCTCCTCGTCAATTCGTGCCATTTCCTTGCGGGTGTCTTTGATCAACTCTAAAATCGTGTCCTCCTCACTGTCCGAATATAAAAGATAGAGATTTTTCAGCCGCTTTTCAAGCGATGCCTTTCGGCTTTTAAGCAGAGTGAGGGCGCTGTCTTCTTTTGTATCGCCTTCATCGGACACGCGCTTGGATGCTATCTCGAAAAGATCGCCTACAACAATGCGCTCGATCTCGTCGGCCCATACCTTGCCGTTAGAGCACCGAACGTCACCTCCGATATGTCTTTTCGAGCTGTCCTGCGAATAGCAGTATATCTTGTATCCTTTGTCACCCCATTTCTGATAGCGCATCTTGTGACCGTAAACGCCGCAGACGAGCAATCCCGCAAGCAGAGAGCGTGACGTTGTCAAAGCGGCACGTGAGCGCTTCTTATAAAGCTCTATTGCGCGATTGTATGTTTCGGTATCAATGATGGCCTTGTGCTGTCCGTCGTATTCCGTGCCGTTGTAGACGATCTTGCCGGTGTTCGTCTTTCGAAGCATTATCTGCTGTGCCTGATGCTCAGAAAGGCAGAGAATTCGGGATATACGCAAAAATGAGTAGCCCGACAGATACAGCTCGTATATCTTTTTTACCTTTTGGGCGTCCTCGTTTGGCACGAGAATGCCCCGCTTTCGGTCGTAATCGTATCCGAAGGGGATTTTACCCCCTCCCGGCCAGAGTCCCTCCTTGACCCGCTCACGCATTCCCATACGGGTGCGCTCGCGTATCGTTTCTCGCTCAAGCTGAGCAAAGGCAGACATTATTCCCACCATCGCGCGTCCGATGGGCGTTGAGGTGTCCATGTTTTCGTTGAGCGACACAAAGCCTACCCCGTGAGGGTTGAAAACGTCCTCTATAAGATACAGCGTATCCTTCTGGCTTCGCGACAGTCGGTCGAGCTTGTATACTACCACGCACGATATATTGCCATTTTTGACGTCGGCGATCAGCCTTTGTATTTCGGGACGGTCGACCGAGCTGCCTGAAAAACCGCCGTCGATGTAGAAGCCGTAGTCGGATATCAGCTTTGATTTGCAATAAGCCTCCAGCATCTCTTTTTGCGCATCAATGGAGTATCCTTCCTCGCGCTGGGCATCGGTCGAAACACGTACGTAAAGCGCAGCGTAAGGCTTTGTCATTGACCTTTATTTTCGCCGACAGCCTGCGATCGACGTATTTTCAGACGCACACCCCTCACCGATTGTTCAATGCTTTCGCTGAGAGTTTTTCCGATAACTATGGAGCGAAGCTGTTCGCTTTTGATCTTGTTTCCGTTTACATAGCGGGTTACGTTCATTCAAATCACCTCTTTTCGGTGATTATCTCCCTTTTTTAGTAAAATATTCCCAAAAAGAAAAGGATACCGAAAATCGGTATCCTTTGTTATGCTTTTTTATCAGGTGTTTTTGTCAACTGTTTTAAACTGCTTTAAATTGCCCGTTTTTTTGGCTCTTTCGCTAAGCTCGGCAGTGATCTTTTCAAGGGGAAGATCTGATTCGTTCATCAAAACGAGAAGATGGTAAATAAGATCGCATATCTCAAGTGTCAGCTCTTCATTGTTGCCGCTGACCTTGGCATTTTTTGCGGCAATGATTGTTTCGGAACATTCCTCGCCCACCTTTTTGAGTATCTTGTCGATACCTTTTTCAAAAAGGTAGCAGGTGTAAGAACCCTCGGCAGGATTCTGACGGCGATCGTTTATTACGTCGTAAAGCTTAGCTATAACGTCGGTTGTGTTTTTGTCTGTCATTGTATCGTATTCCTTTCAAGAAGGTTATTTTGTTTCGTCGCAGATATAGAGCGGATTGTGAAAGCAGGAATATTCGCCCGTGTGGCAGGCCGCACCGACCTGTTCGACTTTGACGAGCAGAGTGTCGTCGTCACAGTCATAGTCGATCGATTTTACATATTGGAAGTGACCCGATGTCGCGCCCTTGTTCCAATAGCATTGACGTGAGCGGCTGTAAAACCAGGTCGTGCCGCTTTCAAGAGTGCGGCGAAGCGACTCTTCGTCCATATATGCAAGCATGAGCACGGCATTTGTGTCGTGCGCCTGAACGATTGCGGGGATCAGATCGGATTTTTTGAAAAAATCCGACAAATTCTTTTCGTATATCTTCATCTTCTCACCTCAATGCCTCGTTCGGCAAGATAATCCTTTACTTCGCCTACACTCAACTCGCGATAGTGAAACAGTGTGGCGGCAAGTGCGGCATCGGCATGAGCATCGGCAAAAACGTCGTAGAAATGGCTTTTTGCGCCTCCACCGCCTGATGCGATCACGGGAATGTTCAGCACGTCGGTTATCATTTTTGTAAGCGGAATATCAAATCCGTTTTTGGTGCCGTCAGCATCCATGGACGTAAGCAGTATCTCGCCCGCGCCGAGACGCTCGACCTCTTTGGCCCACCAAAGGGCATCAATTCCTGTATTTTTGCGTCCGCCCGCAACGTAAACGGCAAATCCGCTGGGGCAATCTTCGCATCGCTTTGCATCGATGGCGACAACCACACACTGCGAGCCGAATTTGTCGGCGGCCTCTCCTATAAGTGAGGGATTTGCAACTGCGGCCGAGTTTACGCCGACCTTGTCTGCTCCTGAGAGAAGTATCTCGCGGAAATCGTCAACCGTGCGGATACCTCCGCCAACGGTGAGGGGCATAAATACCTCTTTTGCCACACGCTCGACTACGTCGACGATCGTGCGCCGCTTTTCATGGGTGGCGGTGATGTCGAGAAAGGTGATCTCGTCAGCCCCCTGCTCGTTGTATACTCTCGCGCAATCAACGGGATCGCCCGCATCGCGCAGATTTACGAAATTTACTCCCTTGACGACGCGTCCGTCCTTGACGTCGAGGCAGGGAATAATGCGTTTTGCTAACATTGCTTATTCTTCCTCGTCCTTCGCAATATCGCGGGTGTAGTTGATGGCCTCAAGCAGATCGAGCGATCCGGCATAGATTGCCTTGCCGACGATGGCACCGTATACGTCCATTTCGCAAAGACGCTTGATGTCGTTCATGTCGTTGACACCTCCGCTTGCAGTGATCTTGCAGGAAACTGCCTTTGTAAGTTCGCCGAGCTGCTCGAGATTCGCACCCGTCTGAGTGCCGTCGCGGTCGATGTCGGTAAAGATGATGTTGTCAACACCCTCGTCGCGCATCATGCGGGCGAATCGGATGTAGTCCATGTCGGAGTTGACAGTCCAGCCCGAAACCGCAACGCGGCGATTTTTCGCATCGATTCCGACGGCGATCTTGTCGCCGTACTTTTTTACAGCCTCGCGCACAAGCGCGGGATTCTGCAGAGCGACCGAGCCCAAAATGCAGCGGGAAATGCCGTTTGAAAGGTAATATTCTATCGTATCAAGGTCGCGGATGCCGCCGCCAAGCTCGATCTTCACTCCTGCATAGCGTGCAACGTGGCAAATAAGCTCGGCATTTACCGTCTTGCCCTCGCGCGCGCCGTCAAGGTCGACCATGTGGACGTATTTGGCACCGCAGGAACGGAAATAAAGGGCGGTTTCAAGCGGATCGGGAGCAACCTTCGATGCAGTTCCGTACTCGCCGCGCACAAGTCGCACACAGCTTCCGCCGAGAATATCTATTGCGGGAATAACTATCATATCAACTTACCTCACAGATTACGTTTGTTTAATCGTCTGTTTAATCGTCAAAGAGAAACAAAATTCTTTAAAATTTTAAGTCCCACGTCCTGACCGCTCTTTTCGGGATGGAATTGGCAGCCGTAGACGTTGCCGCGGTGTACCGATGCGCATATTTTTTCGCCGTAATCGGTTGTGGCGGCGATGTCAGATTCATCGGTGGGCACGCACTTGAATGAATGGACAAAGTAAACGCACTTTCCTTGATCGATTTTGCGATACAGCGGCTGATTTTCTCGAATATCAAGAGAATTCCAACCCATGTGGGGAATCTTAAAGTCGCGGCTCGATTCATATGCGCGAAGCTTAATTACCTCGCCCGATATAAGTCCCAAGCCCTCGTTTTCGCCTCCCTCGTAGCTTTTGTCAAACAAAAGCTGCATTCCGAGGCATATTCCGAGAAGGGGACGG
>JAFXHW010000019.1 GCA_017533545.1 Clostridia bacterium | reverse complement strand
TATTTTTTGGTTTTTCTTGCTTGCAAGAAAAATTCTTTCTGTAAGAATGAAAAACAAATTCCCAATGAATCCGAGCGACAGCGAGGATTCTATGGACACCTCTCCCTTTTGGGAGGGGGAGAATTTGCACCGTGTTTGCCCGGCAGTTGAATTAACAAAGAGATCAGAAGGTAGTAAAATCCATGAAAAAACTTATTTTAGCCTCAAAATCGGCGCGAAGACGCGAGCTTCTCGAGATGCTCGGCGCCGATTTCGACATAGTCACCCGCGAGGTAGACGAAAGCTACGAGGGCGAAATTGCGCCCGGCGAGCTTGTAAAAATGCTCGCCCGACGCAAGCTCGATGCGGTCACAAACGAAGCCGACGGATCGATCGTCATATCAAGCGACACCATCGTCTACTGCAGCGGCGAGGTCTTCGGCAAGCCGCGTGACATGGACGATGCACGCCGAATGCTGCGCGCGATGAGCGGTCACTATCACGAGGTTTACAGCGGCATCGCTGTTGGCGACGGCAAAAAGACGGTCGTCGATGCCGTCAGCACGAAGGTGTATTTCAGACATATCACCGACAGCGAGATCGAGCGATATATCTCCGAAAGCGCGGTACTTGACAAGGCAGGTGCATACGGCATACAGGAGCGCGCATCGCTCTTTGTGGAAAAGATCGAGGGCGATTATTTCAATATTGTCGGACTTCCCGTCTGCCGTCTTGGTGAGATTCTCCGCGACGAATTCGGCTACGATTTATAATATCTTCCCTCCGTTTAACAAAGAAAACAACATGAAAGGGCGCGTTCTTATGCGCGGCATATAAAAATGAACACTGTAAGAGATGCAAAAAGAATAGTGGTAAAGATCGGCTCATCGACTTTGACATATGAGAACGGCAGTTTAAATCTGCGCCGCATGGAAAAGGTTGCCCGTATTCTTTCGGACTTCGTCAATGCGGGCAAGCAGGTGGTGCTCGTCACCTCCGCCGCCGTTGCGGCAGGCCGCAACAAAATGGGTCTCGACCACAAGCCATACACCACAGAGGAAAAACAGGCGATGGCCGCCGTCGGTCAGTGCGAGCTGATGAGCATGTACGAGCGATTCTTCGCCGAATACGGCCACACCGTGGCGCAGGTACTGATCACCCGTGATACATACGAAAACGCAACGGCGCGCAAAAATGCGACAAATACCCTTCAGATGCTGCTTAAAATGGGCGTTGTGCCCATCGTCAACGAAAACGACACCGTATCCTTTGAGGAGATCGAGTTCGGCGACAATGACACCCTCTCGGCCTGCGTTGCCATACTCGTGTCGGCCGATGTACTGATCAATCTCAGCGACATTGACGGACTTTACGACAGCGATCCGCACACAAATCCGTCAGCAAAGCTGATACCGACAGTTGATAAAATAGACGATCACATTCTTGCCATGGCAGGCGGCGCGGGAAGCGACCGCGGCACAGGCGGAGTCGTTACCAAGCTCAAGGCCGCCGAGATCGCCATCGGTTCGGGCATAGAAATGTTCCTCATCAACGGCACCGAGCCCGACTTGCTCTACAAGCTCTTTGAGGGTGAGCGCGTCGGAACACATTTCCTTGCCGAAAAAGAGTAAATCATTTTTTAAAACTCGCAAAACTCTTGACACTCTCACCCCTCTATGTTATAATCGGCATAGACAAAATATGGTCGGACCTGCCGACCGCAAACAGAGGTACATAATGGCAGACAAGAAAAACGCCGTTGTAATCGGATACGGCGGAATGGGCGGCTGGCACACCAACCACCTTTTAAACAGTGATGTTTTTAACCTTAAAGGAATTTACGATATAAAGCCCGAACGCACCGAACTTGCACGCTCGCGCGGCATTTTCGCGTACGACAGCTACGAGGACGTGCTGAACGATCCCGAAGTTGACCTTCTCACCGTTGCCATACCCAACGATGTCCACGAGGATGTTGTTATAAGAGGACTTATGTCAGGCAAAAACGTGATCTGCGAAAAGCCCGTTACAATGTCGTCCGACTCGCTTCAGAGAATGTTCGATGCATCGTACAAGGCAGGCAAAAAATTTGCCGTTCACCAGAACAGACGCTGGGACGTTGACTATCTTGCAATGAAGGCCATCAAGGAATCGGGCAAGATAGGCCGCGTTTTCAACATCGAATCGCGTATTCACGGCTCGCGCGGTATCCCCTCCGACTGGAGAGGCATGAAGCAGTACGGCGGCGGTATGCTCTACGACTGGGGCGTTCACCTTATCGACCAGGTCCTGCTCATCATGGACGGCAAGATAGAAAGCATTCACTGCCGTTTCGACCACCTTACAAACGAAGAGGTGGACGACGGTTTCCAGCTGAATATCGGCTTTGACACCGGCGCGCGCGCATATATCGAGGTCGGCACGCTCAACTTCATCGCAATGCCCCGATTCTACATTCAAGGCGACAAGGGTACGGCGATAATCCACGATTGGCGTCAGAATGCAAAGGTAACCGTTTGCAAGGCATGGCACGAAAGTGATGTCATTCCCGTTGAAACCGCGGCAGGACTTACAAAGACGATGGCCCCGCGTGACAGCATTACCACCGATGAATTCGAGTGGGAGCGTCCTTTGTCCGATGTCCACGATTATTACCGCAATTTCTCGCTCGCCATCGACGGCAAAGAAGATCAGATCGTAACTCACGAGCAGATGATGAGAGTTGTCAAGGTTATGGAAGCCTGCTTCGAATCGGTTGAAAAGAATCAGGTTATAAGAGTAGATCTGTAAAATATGAGTAAAAAAGCTCGGCATAGCCGAGCTTTTCTTTTATTATTCTTTTATTTATTCTTCTCTGCGATGATCTCGAGTATTCGATCGATCGTTTCGTCCATCGTCATACTGCCATTATCGAGGATGACTGCATCTGCAGCGGGGACTGCGGGCGCGATCTTGCGGCTGCGGTCGTTTTCATCACGCGATTTCATGTCGGAAAGGACTTCCTCATAGGTGGTCTTAAATCCCTTTTCGAGCATCTGCTTGTATCGGCGCTCGGCACGCACCTCGATGGGCGCGGTAAGGAAGATCTTTACGAGCGCGTTGGGCAAGATCACCGTTCCGATGTCGCGTCCGTCCATAATGACCTCGTTTTTGCGGGCGACGTCACGCTGCAGATCGAGGAGCATCGCGCGGACAGGGCCGTGCTTTGACACATCGGAGGCATATATCGACACGTCGTCATCGTGGACTCTGTCGGTGACCTCGCGTTTTCCGAGGTACATCTTCTGCACTTTGTCCTCGAAGACGAGATCAAGCTCAACTTTTGTAATAGCCTCGACAACGGTCTCTTCGTTTTTGGGATCGATGCCGTTTTCGAGCATATAAAGACCGACGGTACGGTATATCGCGCCGGTGTCGAGATAATGTATGCCAAGCTTTTGCGATATTACCTTCGCAACGGACGATTTGCCCGAACCGGAAGGTCCGTCAAGCGCAACTGTGAGATGTGCCATAGTGTACTCCTTTGTTTGTTATATTCGCTCTTTTGAACTTTAAGCAAATTTGATCAATACCGTAGGTGGATCTGAAAAACATTCGAATGTGCCTCGTAGGGGAGGGGTCTCCCCTCCCGATGTTTGCGCGATATAATCGCGGGAGGCGAAACGCCTCCCCTACAGAAGGTGTGTCAAATTTTGTGCGAATTTTGCGGGGCGTCGAGGACGTCGCCCCCTACGGGTGAGGCAAATACGGTGCAGATTTCCCCTCTCAGTCGCTTCGCGACAGCTCTCCCTTGGGAACAAAGAACATCTATCCAGACAGTGGGACATTCGCTGTTTTTGCGAAGCAAAATCTGTTTTGTTTAAAAACAGAAAGCGAATTCCCGGAAGAAGCGCAGCTTCTTTACATTCATCCAGACAGTGGGATATTCGCTGTTTTTGCGAAGCAAAATCTGTTTCGTTAAGAAACAGAAAGCGAATTCCCGGAAGAATTTCGCATCAGCGAAATTCTTTCTAATGATGATAATTCTGATGATTGATTATCGTGAACGCACGGTAGATCTGCTCAAGCAGAAATACCCTCATAAGCCGATGAGGAAAGGTCATTTTCGAAAAGGACAAGCGCAGATCGCACATGGTCTTGATGCTTTCGTCGAGGCCGTCAAAGCCGCCGATTATAAAACAGATCTCGCTTTTTCCGCCGCCTATCACGCTTTCGACCTTGT
>JAFXHW010000162.1 GCA_017533545.1 Clostridia bacterium | reverse complement strand
TTCCTAATCCTCACTTTCGTTTTGCTGTCTTTCAAGTGTTTCGCGCATATCTTCCGTATCAATTTTTCTTTTCGTTCCTACGCGGAATGGCGTTTTGCGGAGTGGTTGCTTTTTTCTTGAAAGACGCGGGTTTGACCGGGACCCTTGGCACGACCTACTTGCATTCCGAAAAAATGGTTGGGACAAGAGGGTTTGTTTTGGATCCTGCTCCACAGCGAGCGATCGTTTAAGCGGTTTCTTGGGTTCTCGTTGGACCGATGCTTAAACCTTATGGGACCTTGCTCTTGTTTCATCTATTTTATGCGTAACACCGCCGTGTTAAGGTTGCTCGGAATGCGGTTCTTTTCGGTGTTTGCCTTAGGTTCGGTGTCGGTTACTTTTCCATTGGACTATACCTTCCTCTCTTCTTTTCACCCTCATTATAGCAGGCTTTCGCACAAAAATCAATTGGCAAATTGTATAAAGTTAACAAAGAGTTTTTGTAAAAATCGCAGAAATTGTGCAAAAAGACCGATTCGGGGTTTACAAAGCAAAAATTTTGTGCTATAATGAATATGTTGTTGTGAGAGAGAACGCCCGTGTGCTTTGGCACACGGGCGTGTTTTTTATGGTTCGGGGATGATGACGGTCAGGGACTTTCCCTCTTTTTTTGCAAAATCCGCAGTGTACTTTGTGCCGCGCGAGACGCCGTCCCAGATCACAAGCACCGCGTCTGCTGTTTTCACCATTTCCTCGTTGCGCTTTAAGGGAGCGCCCTTCCCATAACGGGCATAGTCGGGACGGATGATGAGCTTTGAGATGCGGTTTTTGTTGGCATATGTCTCGGCAAGGGTATCGACACCGCCCGCGCCGCCCGAGATGATCAGATCCACGTCGGGAGAAACGTATGGCGAAAGGTCAAAATCTCGAATACTGCGCGATCCTACAATTAAAAGCTTCATAAAAACTCCTCCAACGTTTTCCTTCTAATAACTATTATATTTTATCACATAAATTATAGTTTGTAAATAGGATATAATAAAAATGACATAGGAAATTTTAGAAGGGGGCGTTGATATGCGAGAGAGTGAATATAAAATGAATCTTGTTAAGATTGGTCTTAAAATCGCATATTATCGTAAGCTTGCAGGGATGACACAAGAGGAGCTTGCAGAGGTCGTGGATCTTTCTCCCGGATATTTGGCACAGCTGGAAGCACCCGGCATGTACTATTGCCCCTCGTTAAAGACTCTTTTTAAGATCGCGGAGGCGCTCAGCACCACCGTGTCAAAGCTGACCGACGTAGAGGATTAACCGTATTTTTGCGGCGCAAGACTTGATTTTGCGCCGCATTTTTGTTATACTGAAAGGGAAGAACGGAAAGGGAGAAGGATATGGCGTTACAGCTTGACGATAAATTGGTCATCGGTGTTTCCTCGCGCGCGCTTTTTGATTTAGAGGAAGAAAACCGCATTTACGAGACGAAGGGGCTGGAAGCCTACTCTGCCTACCAGCTCGAACACGAAAAGGATATTTTAAAGCCCGGCACTGCTTTCCCTCTTGTACGCGCCCTCGAACAGCTGAATGGCGACGGACAGTATCTGACCGAGGTCATCGTCATGTCCAAAAACAGCGCGGATACCAGCTTGCGGATCTTCAACTCGATCGAGCATTACGGTCTGCACATCAGCCGTGCCGCTTTGGTGGGCGGTAAGTCCATTTTGCCCTATCTTGACACCTTTCGCACCGATCTTTTCCTCTCCGCAAACGAGGAAGACGTACAAGAGGCGGTGAACGCCGGCTTTGCGGCGGGCAT
>JAFXHW010000018.1 GCA_017533545.1 Clostridia bacterium | reverse complement strand
GTCATCTTTTACCTCTTGTTATCGGTTTTACCGAATTTTCTTATTTTTTTCTACCTATATCGTGACGGTAGAAGGAATCCTTGAAGGAGATCTTTTCAACCCCTTCATACGCCCTGTCGATTGCGTTTTCAAGGCTTTCGCCTACGGCGGTCACGCCGAGAACCCGTCCGCCCGCATTGACGTATTCGCCATTTGCACCGAACGCGGTGCCTGCATGATAAACAAAGGTGCCGTCAAGTTTGTTTGCCTCATCAATTCCCGAAATTGCGAATCCCTTTTCGTATTTAACGGGATATCCGCCCGATGCGATGACCACACAGCAGGAAGCGCCGTCGTGCCATTCGATATCGATCTTGTCAAGCTTGCCGTCGATAACGGCATCGATGATGTCGACAAGATCGGTTTTGAGTCTGGGCAGAACTGCCTGCGTTTCGGGATCTCCGAAACGGGCGTTGTATTCAACCACGCAGGGACCGGTGGGAGTGACCATGAGCTGGAAATATATTACGCCCTTGAAGGTGCGGCCTTCGGCGTTCATAGCGTTTACCGTGGGCAAAAAGATCTCGTTCATGCATCGCTCGGCCAGAGCCTCGTCATATATGGGCGAGGGGGAGAATGCACCCATTCCTCCGGTGTTGGGACCCATATCGTTGTCGTATGTGCGCTTGTGATCCTGCGAAGAGACCATCGGAACGACTGTCTTACCGTCAACGAAGGAGAGTACGGTTACCTCAGGGCCTGTCATGAACTCTTCGATAACAACTCTGCTGCCCGAATCGCCGAAAACTCTGTCGTCCATGATGCTGCGGATCGCGTCTGCAGCCTCGGCTTCGTTCCGGGCAATGATAGCGCCCTTGCCGAGCGCAAGTCCGTCGGCCTTTACCACGGTGGGGTACTTGTCCTGTGCCTTGACGTAGGCAAGAGCCTCGGCAGAGGTGGAAAATATCTCATAATCGGCGGTGGGAATGCCGTATTTTTTCATCATACCCTTGGCGAACGCCTTCGATCCCTCGAGCTCGGCGGCACATTTGTGAGGTCCGAATGCGCGAATTCCTGCCGCTTCCAGCTTGTCAACGCAGCCAAGCATGAGCGGATCGTCGGGAGTTACGAAAACGAGGTCGCATTTCTTTTCTATTGCGGCGGCAACGATGGCGTCAACGTCGGTCGCCTTGATGGGCAGACACTCGGCCATTGCCGCGATGCCTGCATTTCCAGGCGCGGCATAGAGCTTTGTGCAGCGTGCGCTTTCAGATAATTTCTTAACAACGGCGTGTTCGCGTCCGCCGCCTCCGACTACGAGTATTGTCATTTGGATGTACGTCCTTTCGGTGTTGTATATGTGTTTTATTTTTTTATTTTTTTAATGATAGCAAAAATGGCAAGCACCGCTGCACACGCGAGAACAACAACGGCGGCGCAGATAGCAATAAAGACAATGCCAACAAAATCCCAACCATCGAAAAAGGGGGCAAGTGCCAAACAAATTGCTGTAATTGCCGCAAAGATAATGATGGGGAGACATTTTATCATTTTTCTTTTGGCTTTAAAGCAGAGAAGAAGCTGTAAAAGCATCATCAAAACGGTTACTATTGCCAAAAAAAGAGGTGTTTCAATTTCAAGTACGCCAAAATGCAGCATGATGCCATTCCTTTCATCTGCTATGTGAGAAAATTGCAGCTCAATTTTGAAAAGTCTCCAAAAACGTTCGGCCTTCAGGTGTGATTTTCGGAAAACTTGCGATGATATGAATAAGGAAGAAAAATCGGAGATTTTTCATATTTAAAAGCGCTGCCGCCGCGCATGGCTCCAAAGAATTTCGCTATGCTCAATTCTTGTAAAATTCGACTGCGTCGAATTTTGTAAGACTTTGTGCGTCAGCACAATGTCTTTAGAGAAGTGATTTAAGGGCTTCGCGCCCTTAAAAATTCCGCGCCGGGGGTGAGAGCTTGCGCTCTCAATCCCCCGGACCCCCTGTTTGGTGCATCGAGGGATTGTGCAGAACAAATCGTTTTATTTTTTTCTTCTCATAACTATCGCCGTGACGATAAAGGCAACGGCGGCGATCAGATACATGATATACTGACTCACACCCGCGTTTTGAGCGGACGTTTCGCCCGATGCCGACACAAATGTCGCAAGCGATGAAAAATTCATCAAAACTGCAATTATAAAAGATGCACCTTTCATGCTTTTTTCGTCCTTTCGTGTCAATCGGCAGAGGGCGGCGCGCTATTTCCCATCATTAATATTATTTAATATAAAACGGAGACTGCGCCGCATAGGTATACACATTATATTATATCACATAAAATATAAATTTGCAACATTAAAAATTTAAAATTTCATCATTGACTTGAAAAATGCGCAATGTTATAATGCAAGTAACAAAATTTGCATAATTCATAAAGGCAGGTGCCGATATATGACCAACAAAAGAATTTTAACGATTCAGGATATTTCCTGTGTGGGACAGTGCTCAATGACCGTTGCGCTCCCCATAGTATCCGCTTGCGGAGTTGAGACGGGAATTTTGCCCTCGGCCGTTCTTTCCACCCATACCGGCGGATTTTCGGGTTACACCGTGCGCGATCTTTCGGCCGATTTTCTTCCCATCGCCACTCATTGGCAAAAGGAAGGCATCAAATTCGACGCGGTATACACCGGATATCTCGGCACTGCAGAAATGATCGACCACGTTGACTTCATCATGGAAAACCTTCTTGCCGACGGCGGTCTTCGCATCGTTGACCCCGCCATGGCTGACAACGGCAAGCTTTACTACGGCTTTGACGACGCTTACGCCAAGAAAATGGCATGGCTCTGCTCGAAAGCGGACATCATTATGCCCAACATAACCGAGGCTTGCTTTATGACCGACACCGAATACAAGACAGACTACGACGAAATTTACGTGCTCGCTCTGCTTAAAAAACTTGGCGACATGGGATGCAAGACCGTGGTGCTTACCGGCGTGTACTATTCGGATGATCAGTACGGCGTAGGTGTTTACGACTGCAGATCGGGCAAGATCGAGTACTACTTCCATCGCCGTTCCTCTCGCAGCTATCACGGCACGGGCGACTGCTACGCTTCCGCTTTCGTCGGGTCCCTCATGCGTGGGCATGAGATTTTGAAATCCGCATCGATCGCCGCCGATTTCGTTCTTGCGGCTATCGAAAAGACTGTCGGAGACGACGATCACTGGTACGGAGTCAAGTTTGAGCAGGCGCTCCCCCAGCTTATCGAAGCAATCAATAAGTGAAAACAAAAAGGCGGATCTTGGCGCACCAGCGATTAAAGCTGGTGCGCCAACTCTATTCGCCTGCGGCGAGTGATATGGCATTTGTGTCCACAAATGCAGTGCTTGTCAGGAAAAGAAGACGGACTTTCGGGGCGAACAAAATAAGCCTTCCCCAGTAGGGGAAGGGGGACCGCG
>JAFXHW010000161.1 GCA_017533545.1 Clostridia bacterium | reverse complement strand
GGTCGGCTACACTCGCGATCAGATATGCGAGATCACCAACGGCCTTTGCGGCTTTAATGACAAGCTTAGCGACGATGAGATCGAGCTTTATCTTTCGAAAACGGCTGATGCGGGTAATTATCAGAACAGCCCGTACGTGATCAATAAAGACGAGATGAGAGCGATATACAAAAAATATTGCCAATAAAAAAAGGAGCGTTTGCTCCTTTTTTATTTTGTGTTAAATTTGAATTCGGTGCTTTCGACAGCTTCCTCGGTATACAGCGTGGCGATTCCCGTTTCAAAATCGATAGCGGCGTAGATCGAACCGCGAAGGGGAACGAAGCGCTCGCTGACGGCATAAATTGCGGGGGCTGTGGTTGTTGGCGTTGTGAACGAATAGTTCGTCTTAAACGACAGATCGGCGCCCGGGATGTATTCGGAGAGGAATCCTTCTTTGGTAAATGAGGCCTGATTCAGACCGAAGAAGGAAAGAGCTTGTCCGTAAGTGTTGGAATGCTCGAGCGAGGGATCGAAATAGTACCAGCTTCCGTCGAGCAGGAGGGCATTGATCAAATGCTCGTTTCCGTGCAGCTGACCTTTGATTACTGCGGCATCAAATCCGAGCTGCAGGGCAAGATAGTGGAAGATGGAGTTTTGGCTTGCGCCGCTCGGACGGTAAAGATCGTCGAGGATCATTTTGGAATTAAGGCAGAGGGAATCGAATCGGTCGAGTGCAACTCCCGTTACGTCGGGGAATTTGTTGGCGCAGTCGGTGTAGAGCGCGAGTGCGCGCATCTCCGCGCTTTCGTATGACGAAGCATCGATAAGTAGCTTTGCGGCACCGTTGTAGAAGCGGCCGAGAGCATCGAAATGCTCGCTTTCGCTAAGGTAATAGCTGATATTGATCTTGCCGTAAAGAGAGAGAATTTCTTCGTCTGCGGCACTTTCCTCATACTCGGCCGTTTCGCTTGAATCGATGACGGTATCGGGCACAAATTCAAGCGATGACACAAGAGCAGCGGGCGGATAGCACTCAAGCAGGGCAAGAACGACGTCGGAATAGTCGGCGGCATCGATCTCTATCGACGGACGGTATTTTTCGACGGCGTCGACAAGATTGCGGTAGGCGGCAACGCCTTTTGACGTCAGTACGTTGCGGCTCGATGCGCTGAGCGCGTAGATGTCAAAATTGTATTCGTACGTGTTGTAGTCGGTGTTGTCAACTTTGGGAGGAGCTGTGCCCCAATCGAAGCGACCTTCGGAAAAAAGTGTCTCCTCGGCAGTCGTGTCGGTCGTCTCGTCGCCCTTTGACGCGCACGATGCGAGCAAAAGAAGGATGGCGAGAAGCAGGGAAAAGAATTTTATACTTTTCTTCATTTTGATCTCCGAATTTCAAAAATTGTGCTTTTAGTATATCAAATGACAAAAAGCAAGTCAAGCAGATATTTATTACAAATAAATAACAAATTTTAGTTATGCGTTGACTTTTCGGGATTTTGTGGTATACTGTTACCGAAGTCATTCACTACACCTTGTACCGGCATTGCGCCGCGAGTAGTGGGTGGCTTTTTATTTGCAAAAAAGCCTGACGTGTTGACAAAGCCATCGGAAATATGATAAAATATTTTCGCAAAACAAAGCGCTCATGAAAGGGCATATTCGATAATGAACACAAATGAACAGCTGTCACAAATAATCTCGTCGGCTATTGAAAGACGTATTCTTAAAAAGATTGTTTTCAGCAAAGCGCGCGACAAAAATATCATCAAAACGGTTGCCACCCTCTTTACGAAGGGCGACGGTCTTTTTATGCAGCTTGAGAGTTTCCATACCGATGGCAAGGCGACCCACCGCAACGTATCTCTTGACAAAGCGCCCGACGAGTGCACCGCTATGTCGATGGGCGATTACAAGCAGACCGACATTATCACAACTGCGGGCAACTGCGTCGCAATGGTGTCGAAATCAGGCTCTGTGCATATAAAAAACGGCATCAAATCGTCGGGCGAGAGCGCCTATATCAAGGCGCATGACGGGGAGAAAAAGCATATTCTCGACGAGCCCTCCGCTCTTCCTTTTTTGCAGTTTTTAGGCATTTGCGGAGATGACGGACGTGTTTTCGACCGCAGACGGGCGAAATATCGCCAGATAAACCGTTTTCTGGAGATCGTCAGCGACGTTTATCCCTCGCTTCCCGCCGACGGCGAGCTTACGGTATGCGATCTTTGCTGCGGCAAGAGCTACCTCACCTTTGCGGTATATTGGTATCTGACTGCCGTAAAG
>JAFXHW010000001.1 GCA_017533545.1 Clostridia bacterium | reverse complement strand
TCGGGTGTACTGTAAATAAAGGCGCGTCCGAGCGAATAGCCGACAACCATAATAACTGCTCCCAGTGTTACCCCTATCGACGGAGAAAGTACAGGACGCTTTTTTAAAACGTAATGCGAAAAAACGGAGATCACAACCGCCTGCAAGCCGTGGGTTACGAGAGAAACAAACATCGGTGTCGGATAGAAGAAAAAGTCACCGAGGAATGCACCCACACCGCCTACCATAAAAGCGGCAAAGGGATCGAGCAGGATAGCGGCAGTGCATATTATAACGTCGTTCATATAAAGATGTCCTCCGGGAACGGGCACACCGAATGAACTCATAGCCACATTAAGAGCCATAAACATAGCCGTCACGCAAAGGCGCAATGTGGTTCTTTTTCTTTTTGCAATCATATCATTCATTTTTCTGTTTTCTCCCTTGCAATTTTCACATCAATATATTATAATAATATCTGATTATATGAAATAACCAAAAATGGAGAAAATAATATATCCAGATGAACCACACAATAAAAAAAGATGGTACACCTGCATATTTGCAGATATATCGCCAGATAAGGGACGACATTATTGCACAGGTATATCCCTTCAACAGTAAACTCCCGTCAAAAAGACTGCTGTCGGCGGAGATCGGAGTGAGCACCGTGACAGTAGAACACGCCTACGCCCTTTTATGCGACGAGGGATATGCCGAAGCACGCGAACGGAGCGGATATTTCGTTATATTCCGAAAATCGGACGGTTTTGCCTCGAGTGCATCAACCACGGTGCCGATGGAAAAGCGCCCTCTTTTGTCATCGGAATATCCGAGCTTTTCGCTGTCCATTCTGAGCAAAACGATCCGAAAAGTTCTTGCCGATTATTATGACGTAATACTCGAAAAATCGCCCAATTCGGGCTGCGTTGAGCTGCGATATGCGATAAAGCAGTATCTTATGCGAAACCGTTCGATAAATGCAGATATCGATCAGATCGTGATCGGTTCGGGCGCAGAATATCTCTACGGACTTATCATCGATCTTATAGGTCGGGACAAAACGTACGCCACCGAAAGTCCGTCATATGAAAAGATCGAGCAAATATACCGCATATCGGGTGTGGAATATGAGCTTCTTTCGTTGTCGGACGACGGAATTGACAGCGCCTCCCTTTTAAAAAGTAAGGCTGACGTTTTGCACACAACACCCTATCAGAGCTTTCCGAGCGGAATAACCGCCTCGGCATCCAAACGCCACGAGTATATCAAATGGTCCCAAAAAGGCGAGCGTTTCATTATAGAATCGGATTATGGGTCGGAGTTTTCGATATCGTCTCAGCCGATGGAAACGCTTTTCACCCTTTCCGATCACGATAACGTCATATATCTCAACACCTTTTCAAAGACGATATCATCGTCAATGCGCGTCGGATATATGGTCCTCCCGAGGCAGCTGGTAAAGCCATTTGAAGAAAAGCTTGGCTTTTATTCGTGCACCGTACCGACATTTGAGCAATACGTTCTGACCGAGCTTATCAACAGCGGAAATTTTGAGCGCCACATCAACCGTGTAAGGCGAAACAAAAGGAAGAGCGCCAAATAAAACCGCAATGCCATCGTCGGGATAATGCGATTTTTCGACAAAAACGTCAAGTTGACAAAGGCAAAGCGAGATGATATAATTATTTTGTAATGCTTTATATTGCATATTCTAAAATATTCACTTGACATATAAGCAAGGAGAAAATATCAAAATGAGTATCTTCCTTTTGATGCTTTGGCCTTTGTTCTGCGCTTTCGCGACTTATTTTATACCCAAGCTAAAAAAGCTGCGCGATAATTCGGCATCGATCCGCGAGATGTTTGCCATAATCGGATGTGCGGCTGAGCTGTTGCTCGTCTCATTTTTGATGACAGAGAACGTAAGCGTCGTTATGCCTTTTTTTGACGGCATAGGGCTCGTACTGTCCTTTTCGGGCGCAAACTCCGTATGCTGCTTTATAGTGGCTCTGGTATGGCTTACGATGACTGTATTCGGCCGCGCGAATATAAGAAAGCATGACAATGCCGGTCTGTTTTATCTCTTTTCATTTTTCTCGCTGAGCTCGGCGATCGGCTATTTTCTTTCCACCGACTTTATAGCATCTCTTCTCTTTTTCACGCTCGGTTCCATCTTCACTTATCCCGCTCTTATTTGTTCAAACGATCCGAAAAGCAAAAAGCGAGCAATGGAATTTGCGCTTTCAAGCGTTGTGTCAATATGTCTGCTGTTTTTTGGAATGTCGCTTATACATTATCAGACCGACTCGCTGACATACTCAAGCATGGGCACATTTGCGCCGCTGATGAATGAAAAGCTGGTCTTTTTGGCGGCCGCCGTCATCTTTTTTGCATTCTTGATCCGTTCGCTTTTCTTCCCCCTGCTGTTCAGAAAAACAAACGAGGATAATTCCCCTGCTCTTCTCTCGCTCGCACCCGTCGAATCGATGGTCGGCCTTTACGGCATCTTCAACGTCACATTCTATATGATGCCGAGCAGCTCGTCGTGGCATCTCATGATTTTGATCATCGGATCTGTTCTGCTTTTATCGGGTGCTCTGATCTCGCTGCTTTCATCGCGGCTTGACCGAATGATCATCTTTTCGCACATCTCGTCACTCGGGTGCACCCTTATAGGAATATCCCTCTACCCATCGACAGGCACATCCGAAAGCATTGCATCCAGCCTGATTCACCTGTTCACCTCAACTATCGCATTTACGCTCGTTTTGTCAATAACGTCGCTGATGTCTAATGATGCTTCAAAGATGCGCACCGCATCTTTGCGCGGATTTTATCATAATGTACGCGCAATAAGCCTTTGCTTTCTGTCGGCCTCGCTCGGGATTGCCGGCGTACCCGCGTGGAGCGGATACATCGGTCACGCACTTATCAACGATTTGCTTCAAAAAAGAGGCATTATTATCTGCTCGATAATGCTTGCGATCGCAGGCGGCTTCACTGTTGCCGCCTTCACCCGCGCATATGTGCTCATCTTTTTGCGCCGTCCGATAAACGCAAGCCCCGATTCGGATAAAACGCGCTCACATGATTTTGCCACATACATCGTCGGCATAATATCGGCGCTTATTTTGCCCTTATTCGGCGTATTCCCCAATATCACGGTTATAAAATTGGCAAACAGGATACTAACATCGCTTCGCCGCCCGGCTATACTCCATTTTGACATTTTGGCAAGTGAAACTCTTTCATTCGGACTTTTGACGGTAGTCATCGGGGCGCTGATATTCGTCATATTGGACCGCTTTACAAAGCCCGATGATTTCCATCTCGCCGATCCCGACAATTTTACCGCCAAAAGCAAAAAGAAAGGCCTGATTCGAAGAATTGCCGATTTCATATACGATTTTTCGAGTGAGGGCGATATTAAGATCACCTTCAAAAGGGTAATTATATCGCTGTGCTGTGCACTGCTTATGGCTGTTGCAATAATACTGCTTTTGATACTGTTTATTGTTGTTATATAAAAAGCAGACACATCGAGAAGATGTGTCTGCTTTTTTGTTGTGGGTCGATATTATATCCTTCTTACGGGTTATAAGTATACATTACCGGGGATGCCATCTCGACGTTCGTAGAAAGCGATCTTACCACGAACACTGCCTCAAGTCCGCCGTATGCTTCGGCATTAAGACCGGTGATCGTAATAGTAAGCGTCTTGCCGTT
>JAFXHW010000160.1 GCA_017533545.1 Clostridia bacterium | reverse complement strand
GCTTGTGATCCTGTCGTAGTAGGTCATGAGAGTATCCTTTTCAAGTCCGTACATAAAGGCGGAAAGACCGAGTCGCTTCAGCGAATCGATGACCTTGCTTTTTGCATCCTCGGAAAGAAGGGCCTTGTTTATGCATTTTTTTGTTTTAAAATCGTAAACGATAACACCGTTCATCAGTATTATCGGTATATTGATCTTGATATCGCCGAGCAGGCGGTCGCAGGTGGCGGCGGTGCGTGCGGTCGCAACCGAAAAATTAAGTCCGTTGTTGATAAGACGGTTGATCGTGTTCACGGTGTACTCGGAAACGGTCGCATCCGGTAAAAGAAGAGTACCGTCGAGATCGGAAATATACAGTGTTTTGGACATTGTTTTTGCTCCTTTTTGGGGAATGATGTCGGTAGTGATTATATAACATTTTTGCTCAATTAATGTGAATACAAAGTTAATTTATTCGTTTTTTATACGAAAAAACATTTTCGATATAAAAAGATACAGAAATTGAAACATATTATGGGTATAATCGTTGTATGATAATTTTTCGAAAGAGAGAATAAAGTATGCGAGAAAAGATAATGCGCTTTATGTACGGACGGCGCGGAGTTGACGAGCTTGGCAGATTTCTTTTGGGTGTTTGGTTCGTGCTTTCGGTTTTGAGCATCTTTGTCGACAGCTATATTTTAAGCGCCGTACAGTTCATACCGTCCATCGCTTTCTTTTATCGGGTATTTTCCCGCAATCTTCAAAAGAGGGATGCCGAAAACCGCGCGTATCTGAAATACCGCAATAAGTTAAAGGATTTTTTCAAATTTCAAAAGCAGAAGCTTTGCGAAATAAAGACACACAGATATATAAAATGCCCGGGCTGCAAAGCAACGCTGCGCGTTAAAAGAGTTATAGGAAAGCACACGGTAAATTGCCCCAAATGCAAAAACAGATTTGAAACGAATATCCGGCTTTAAAAAACACTGCCCCGTAAGGCAAAACCTTGCGGGGCAGTGTTTTAGCGAGGTAAATAACGGTCAGTTCCACATCATCATCTGATAAAAGTCATAGCTTATCAAAAGTGACAGAATGAGTATGCATACAACGTATACAATTCTCAGCCACATTTTGCTTTTGGGTATTCTTTTGGATAAAAATGCGGAAATGACGGTTGCGCACATTGAGATAAACAACCAGAACAGCGCGGTGAAATCGTTGGCGTTAAAATACGAGTGAATTATGTTTCCGTATTCATCGTTCTTGGGGCATCCGCAGCCAAAGATGTCGACAATAAATGCGCTGTTTGCCATTTGATACGGAATAAACAATATTACAAACAGCAAAAGCGGGGTTGCCAGAATTGCAATGGTCTTTATATATTCCTTTTTTGTCTGATCCATGTTATTTTGCTCCTTTGTCATATCCTTCAGCGTCATTTTTTCATTTCGATCTTCCATACATCGGAAATATTCTCGCCGATAATAACTCTTCCGCCTTCGCTCAGCGCGTAGTTTCCGTTAGTGCTGTTTTGCATTATTGCGGGGCTGACGGCAAATTCACCTGCGCCTGCGGCGCGGATGAGGTAGCTTACGCTGCCCGAAACACTTCTCTCAGTTCTGCCCGAAATGTACTTTTCGGTGGGATTGTACATGCCGATATATCCGTGCATCATCTGGGAATCGTCGTTTGAGAGATATGCGTAAGAGTATTTGTCGGTATCGGATCCGTTGGCCTTCTCCTGATATGCGCCGTAATAGCGGGCACCCGAGGGGATTCGGTCAAAAAGGGTGTAATTTAAATGATTTGAATCGAAGGTGACGGTGTAAGAAAGGGTCACCTTGTAAAGACCGCGGGAAAGATCGTAAGGCTCGATCGTCTTTTTAAGCGTCGCCTTTTCGTCTTTGCCGTTTTCGGCGAGCGCTTCGCTTACCGAGCCGAGGTAGCTCGTTTTGACGATAATATCATCATCAGATCTCACCTTCAGCGATTCGAATGCCGCTTTGCCGAGGCATAGTCCGCAGCCTTCGGAGGCTTTCAAGCTGATCTTTTCAAAATCGCCGCCGTCGACCGAGTATTCGAAAGTCACCTCGGCAGCTCCCACGGGGTAGAAGCATTTGACGTAGGATGCCATTTCGAGGGTGTAGAGATCGAGTGAAGACTGACGCGACATGATATATTTCGCCATACCGAGCGCACGGGAGGAATCAATATATGATGCACTCATAAGGGCGAGGGCGGTAAGACGTATCGATTCTTCGGTGCTTGCGGCAGCGACGTAAACGTCGCCGTCGTCGACGATTATGCCGTCCAGCGCAAGTGAGTACAGCTCACTTGCCGAGGAGTAGTCGCCAATGATAGCCAGTGCAAATGAGAGGTACAGCTTTGCTTCGAGCGACAGCTCGTAGGATGCAAAGGTGAGAATGTCGCGCAGTACGGGCTCGCCGAGAGCGGCAAGCGTCAAAAGGCAAGCCGACAGCTCAACATCGCTCTGATAGCTGTGCTCGCGGATCATCTCGTCGCATATCGAGATGAGCGTGGTCTTGCCGTTTGCCGAGATAAGCTCGGGGGATATTGCCGCGATCTTGGCCGTCAGTACGATGTCGCCCTCGGAATAGGACATGAGAGGAATGAGTCCGTTTGAAGAATAGGATGACACCGTTTTCTTGATCTCGTCAAGCTGCTTTTGGTTCCACTTGCCGGTGCCGAAGATGGCATCGTGTGCCATTTCGGCGACGTATCTCGCGGCGAGAGCATCGGTGCGGTTGAAGCTTTGCGAAAGGATATATCCGACAATGTCGAGGTAATCGGAGTATGCGGGATTGACGAAGGTGAGGTATACGGGGTAGAGAGTGGGAGAAACGGAAGAAAGCTCATCAATGCCAAGCGTGCGGTTGACCGTCATGCTGATGCCGTCGGGCGCGACGTTGAAGGGAAGCTTGACGCCGTCGGAGTATTCGCCCGAGATGGCTTTTACTGTAAGACAGTAGCTGCCCGCGTCGCATTTGTCGAGTATGATGTGGCTGTATTCTCCGCAAAGGCCTTCGACGGTCATTTCGTCAATAATATTTCCGTCGTAGTCGGTAAGAGCGGCAAGATATGATACCTTATTGCCCGCCGTAACACCGCTGCCGTAGACGCGCACATTAGCCGAAATATCGTCGCCGACGACGTAGGTATCCGAAAGGGATACGTTCAAAAAGAAGGGGAGAGTTGCAATAAGTGAGCTTGTGGTGCTGCCCACGCAAACTTCGTCCGCCGAGCTTTCGGCAGTGTATCCGACAGCGCTGATGCGCCATTCGGTGATGTTGTCGGGGATTTTGAATTTTATGGTTGCACGGCCCGATCGGTCGAGAGTTACCGATTCGAATAAGGGATTGTCGGCAAAGTATTCGCGCAGGGTGACTTTGTCGAAATCGCCCTCTGCGCGATTCTGACCCTTGCCCGTCTCTTCGGGCATGGCTTCGTCGGCCGATTCGGTTTCCACCGTAAGATCGTCCTTCATCATGCCGTTTGCCGAATAATAGTAGTAGCCTGCCGAGTAGTTAAAGCAGTCAAAACGGCTGTTTATCGCGGGAGAGGGGATATACAGCTCGAAAAAGTCGCGCAGTGCGTTAAGCTCCTGATCTCCCAGAGCAAAGCAGGCTTCGTCAACGATTCCCACTTTTATCTTCGCTCCCGATGCCGCTTTACCGTCGGCGGTGCGCGCGGTAATGTTTACTGTGCACTCCTCGCCCGGCTTAAATGTGTCAGAGTCGGGGCTGACGGTAATATCAAGCAGGTTTTCGCTTTCGTAGTCGTAGCCGGGCGCATCGAGATAAACTGTCTGCACCTTCCGTCCGTCGAAAACGGCGGCCTTTATGCGTACTCCGAAAATGAAATCGGGATTGTATAAAACCTTAAAAGAACCGTTTGTAACAGCACATTCGTATATGCCGCCGTCCTTTGCGGTATAAACTGTGTGAATGATCTTTTTGTCGCTTACGGCGTCAAGACCGTATTTTAAGGTGTATTCCACACTCTCGCCGTTTTTGACAAATCCGCTTCCCTCATGCGACGATTCGAGGTGGTAGTAGTCTCCGCCGATGTTGAGATGGTAGTTGCTCTGATTTTTTACCGCGCTCGAGTGGAGCTTTACGGTGGCGGAATTCTGAGCGTCGTAGTAGGATATTTCGTAGAAATAGCTGCAGTCGTTTTCGCGTTCAAGACAGGGGAGGGTGATCTTTCCGTTTTCAAAGCTGTAAACCTTAGAAGAAACGGTGCTTTCAACACTTCGGTAATAGTAGGTCTTTTCTGTCTTTTTGGTTATCGGATTGTACTGCGAAGAGTTTTCGGTTTTTATATAGGTTATCTTTTTGAGTATTGCGGTCACCTTTCCGTCGGCAGGATCTCCGATGCAGTTTTCGGGGAAAACGCGCCATGAAAGGTCGTCTTCGGTCAAAAGGTTCGATGTGTCAAACTCGTTTAAAAGCACGCTGACGCTCTCGCCTTCACAGACAGATCTCAGGTAGTATTTGCTCTGGAAATAAACGGTGTCGGCACTCGTGTCGAGCGATACGTTTTCGTATCCCGTGAGGTGGGCCGAGGCGTAGACTGTCGAAGGCGATGTCGAGTGTATTCTGATCGCTGCGCAAACGAAGGGGATAACTATCTGTCCGTTTTCGTCGGTCACACCGCTGAACGTCTTTTTAAGGAATTCGTCGCAGTAGACGGAAAAGGACAGACCGGGAGCGGGGGTGCCGTCGAAGAAGGAGGCATTGAGGGTCAGAGTACCGGTGTCTCCGAATTCGTAAAACATACGGTCAAAGGAAAGCGATGCGGTGTATACCGGCTTTTCTTCGGCGGTAACGTAAACGTATTTCGATGCTACGCTGATGCCGTTTTCGTCGGTGAAATTCATATGAATACCGCTTCGGTAATAGGCAACGTAGTCTTCGTATGAAAAGCTTCCTTCAAAGCTGCCGTCGGGATTGACTTTTATCTCCTGCTTTGTCGGCGAAAGCGAGGTGGTAAGATAAAGGTGTTCGGGTATGGCGGTGTCCTCAAAGACGGGGGATATCATTCCCGAGAAGTTCACGCGGTCGCTTGAAAAATACGTTTCGCGGTCGGTGTAGATAAAAGAAGCATACCGAGGTCTGTTAATATCGCGGTTGAGCGAGGAAAGGCATAAAACAAGCGAATTGTCCACGATTACAAAGGCGCGGTTGGCATCGGGAAAGTCGGATGTTATAAGATGCGCAATTCCGGCGCTGTCGGTCTTTGTCTCAATTTCGGTATACGCGCTTTCGGTGTTTTCAACGTCCCAGCCGTCGGGAGAAGTGAAAAGAGATGCTCTTATATCAATGTTTTCGACCGATCTGCCCGAAACCGAGTTGATCCAGATAAGAGTGTTTCCCGAACTTTCGGTGTAAACGGTATAGTCGGATACCGAAACGAAGGCCTGCAGCTCGCCGCTCATCTTCATATCTCCCAGCGAGGCGGTGGGAGTGAGACAGACGAGATAGCTGCCCTCGTCGAGCGCGGGAAGGGATACATAGCGGTCGCTGTAATACCTGTCTCGCTCGCTTACGGGAGTTACCTTTTCGTCATATACCAAGGTGAGCGCTTTCGTGTCGTAAAGGTATTTTTCACCCGAATGGGCAAGCTCGACTATGTTTGCCATGGCGTCCTTCATCGCAGAGACAGCAGAGTCTGCATCGCTGAAACGGTAGACCTTTACACGGGCGTCGCCGTGCTTTATATCGTTTGAATTTTTGGCGTAGTAGTTGAGACGGTATGTCAGATACATCGAATCGCCGGGCGCAAAAACGGGCATCGATGTGCCGATGTCAAAGCGGTAGGTCACGTCGTTTTCATCGACCTCTTTGGGCGATGTGCGAAAACGCAGTGTCATATCCTCGCCGAGCGTGCGGCCGCTCTGACCGGTAATATCGCCCGAGATAGTGACATAATACACGGTATTCAGCGAAAGTTTGTTTTTTGGTATAAAAACAATGGTCTTTTTGTCGGGATAAAGCATAAATTCGCCTTTGACCGAAGGGGAGAGCGATATATATTTGCCCATCTCACTCAAAGTGTGACCGACTGCTTCGGTAAAACGAAGCTCGATTCCGCAGTCGACGGGTACGTCGAGCGCATCGTTTGCGGGGAAGGCCGAATCGAGAGAGAAAACCGATTCGGTCTGGAAAGCGAACGACGAAATGGGATTGTCTTTGCCTACCGACAGACGGTAAACGGTATTTTCCTTGAGGGCAGACGAAGGAGTGAGCGTGTATTCGCCCTCACTCTTTTCGGTGCATCCAAAGTTTATCGAGGGGGAGGATACGATGTATTTCAAAACGTCCTCTGCCGAACATTCGCCTGCGGTTTTTACCGTAAAGGTGGTGTCAAGCTTCAAAAGACCGCCCTCGGACTTGTCGGCGCTGATATACGCGCCCGAAAGAGAGGCGGGAATGTCTTCGCGGCTGTATGAGGGCGTATATCCGACATTGCCGATATCCGTTTTCCCTTCATTGAAGATTAAGGGTACCTTGTATTCGTTTTTTTCGTTTGACAAATAGTTTTCTCCTTGAACAGAACATGAAATGAGACCGGGCAAGAGCAAGGTTGTGCATATTATTGCCGATATCACACGTAAAAAGTTCTTCTTTTTCATAATGTTACCTCGTAATCGAACAAAGGGTATGGTCTTTCTTACGGTGTGTATGACGGATAGAACATAAAAATGTTCCATTTATGTGAATTTTTTTGAACGTATTACATAAAATGATTTAACAAGGTAAATGCCTAAAATACAAAAAAGCGGGATCTGATCCCGCTTTTTCAACTATTTGCTTTATATTCTTTATATTAATGATGTTAATGCATCGCTGTCAGCTTGATAATAAGTCTTACGTCATCATCTTTGGCTGCTTTGTTGCGGCGTATCGCCGAGCACTTTTCGCACTTGTGAATGATTATATATCCCTTTTTCGGGTCGGTAACAGCGCCTATCGGGCGTAAAATTCCGCCGCAGTCGGAGGCACGGTCGCCCGGATTGATATCGAGGTGCAGCGAACTGAGGCAGTAGGGGCAGTGATTGCGTGAGGTGTATCCGAGAGGGGACACCTCCTTGCCGCAGGCGGCGCAGATAAATCCGCTGTCATTTTTGGTAAAGCGTTTGTTTTCCATTGTATATCAATCCTTTCGGTCAAATCGGGTCATTAATTAATATGATATTTCAATTATTTTACCAATGGTTGAACAATATGTAATAATTTATACATATTTATTTGGTATCATATCTTCTATCGTGAAATAGAGTCGGTTTTTTGTGCCGACAACAAAAGATATCAGAAAGGTAAAAACAAAGATGTTCAATTCCAAGAAGTTTATATCTATTATCATCGCAGTTATTATGATGTTCGCTCTTTCCACCGCAGTATTCGCAGCCGAGACTGCAGTTGAGGGCGAAGAGACCGACGCTTCAGTTATCATGGCTACCGGCGAAGACGTTGACAATACCGCTGCTGCCGACGAAGAGCAGGAAACTGTTGCAGAGACCGCTGACGCGCATGAAGGTCACGATCACGAAGAAGAGACCGCTGATGAGCATGAAGGTCACGATCACGAAGAAGAGACCACAACCGAGAACAAGATCGTTGTATCCGATACATCCAACATTATCGGTATTGTTGTTGCAATCGTTCTTCCCATCGCGGCTATCGTCGTTATCATCGTTCTCGTTCCCAAGAAGAACGCTCCCAAGAAGAAATAGTAGCATTTAAAAAAGCAAAACAGCGATGCGACAGCGCATCGCTGTTTTTATTATACGTACCCGTAATTCTTTTGTCAAG
>JAFXHW010000159.1 GCA_017533545.1 Clostridia bacterium | reverse complement strand
AGAGCCAAAAAGACGACGAGCATGATTATCGTCATTTTCAGGCTTGATCCGCCGTTGACGTATATGGCATCGGCGCGTCCGACTTTCTCATCGGGGATATAATATTTGACACATTTTTCTTCCGAGGGTGATTTTTCGACATTTGGCTCAGTATTTTCTGCCAAGGCTTCAACTTCACATCGCTCAACGAGCCGACGAAGTCCGCTTTTGCGTTTGAGATCGTACAAAACGTGCTTGTTTTTGTCAAATCCGAGCTCTTCCAGCGACAGAGCGCTCTCCGGCGATATCGCCTTAGCCTTGATCAGCGCTTCGACAAACGGTCCGAGCTTAATCTTCAAAAAATGGCTATACAGAATGGCGACACACACGCCGATATACATCGGCCAAAGCACCATCTCGGGCATCATGCCCTGAAATATCAAAAATTTATTCATTTTAGTAATCGGGTGGGATTTAGTTTATTGCCGTGATTTGTCCTGTCATTAGGCTCCCCTTGTGCAAAAATTTGCAAAGCAAATCAGGGAGCTCCCGACAAAGTCGGGTGAGGGGTTGTCTAAATGGAAAATAGGAAGAAAAACCTGCGGTTTTTCTAATTTAATTGTGCTCCCCGGCGCACGGCCTCCCACTTTCTCTTTATCAAAAGAGAAAGTGACAAAGAGAATGATTTAAGGGCTTCGCGCCCTTAAAAATTCCGCGCTGGGGTGAGAGCTCGCGCTCTCAATCCCCCAGACCCCCGTTGGATATTATCCAATGTAAATGTCCATAGCGAGTCTTATATATATCGAAACATTGCTTTTTGTGATTGTGAGTGGCAACTTACAATTACGTTGCAATCTTACTTATCAACTCTTATAACGTCAACGCCGAGATAAGGACGAAGAACGTCGGGCACGTTTACGCTGCCGTCAGCGTTCTGATTCTGCTCAACTATCGCGGGGAATACGCGGCTTGTTGCCAGACCCGATCCGTTGAGAGTGTGCAAAAATTCGGTCTTGCCGGTCTCGGCGCGCTTGAAGCGCATCATGCCGCGGCGAGCCTGATAGTCGCGCGCGTTGGATACCGACGAAACCTCCTTATAGCCGTCCATCGAGGGGATGTGGATCTCAATATCGTAGGTGCGGGCCATCGACGCCGAGCAGTCGGCGGCGGCCAGCTTAACTGTGCGGAAATGGAAGCCGAGTCCGCGAACGAGGTTTTCAGCCTTGGTTACAAGCTCTTCGAAAGCGGCATCGGAGTCTTCGGGACGGGTGTACTGTACCATTTCAACCTTGTTGAACTGGTGACCGCGTACCATGCCGCGTTCGTCGGCACGGTAGCTGCCTGCCTCGCGGCGGAAGCAGGGAGTGTAGCTGATGTATTTTCTGGGAAGATCAGCTTCGGTCAAAATCTCGTCGCGGTGGAGCGAAACGAGAGCGGTTTCAGCTGTGGGAAGCATGAAACGGCGGCGCTCATCCTCTGCAGTCTCCATCCAGTAAACGTCATCCTTGAACTTCGGGAACTGACCTGCGGTAAGACCGCACTCGTAACCGAGCATATGGGGAACGAGGCAGAGCTCGTATCCGTCAGCAATGTGAGTATCGATAAAGTAGTTGAGCAGCGCCCATTCAAGACGCGCACCGATTCCGCGATAAACCCAGAATCCGCTGCCCGAAAGCTTTGCGCCGCGCTCATAGTCGATAAGACCGAGGCCGTTGCAAAGGTCAACATGGTTTTTCGGCTCGAAATCAAAGGTTCTGGTTTCGCCGAAGTAACGGATAGGCTCGTTTGCTTCTTTGCCGCCTGCAACGACGTCATCGTCGGGCATATTGGGCAACGAGAGCATGAGAATGTTGTATTCTTCTTCGACAGCCTTCAGCTTTTCGGCGTCGGCTTTGATCTTGTCGGAAAGCTCCTTCATCTGCGCGAAAATGGGAGCGGTGTCCTTGCCCTCTTTCTTCATCTGAGGAATGGACTTCGAAACTTTGTTCTGCTCAGCTTTTGCGCTCTCGGTTTCCGCAATAAGAGTACGGCGATCGGCATCGAGAGACAGAATTCTGTCGATTGCCTCGGTGCAGTCGCTTCCCTTGTCCAAAAGGCGCTGTTTTACGTAATCGGGTCTTTCTTTGATAAGTTTAATGTCAAGCATGATCTTTTATACCTTCTAT
This sequence comes from Clostridia bacterium, assembly GCA_017533545.1. The sequence continues at coordinate 235 of JAFXHW010000159.1, read as the reverse complement.
AACTGTATATTTTTTACTTTTTTGTAAGCAATTTGATAATTTCATCGAGATCGTCGTTGTCGGTGTACTCGATGGTGAGCGTTTTGGGCTTTTTGGGATTGGAATTGAAGATTCGTACGCGGCGTCCGAGCGATTCGGTAAGCGAACGCTCAAGCTCGGCAGTATAATCGACGACTATCTCATCTTCGTCTTCAGTGTCCTCTTCCTCGTTGACTTTCGCCTTTGCCTTTGCATT
>JAFXHW010000158.1 GCA_017533545.1 Clostridia bacterium | reverse complement strand
TCATTTTATCATATATTGCCGTACAAATCAATATAAAAAAGCGCCTTTTGCATAAAAAAGCGCTTTTTTTAGTATACTGATAAAAAATACGTTTGGACGGTGTCAAATGAAAAAATCCTTTTCCCTTTGGGCTCTGCTCGACTTTGCCTTATCATCACTTCTCGGCACGATACTTCATTTTTTATACGATTGGACGGGCAGTAACGTCGCGGCTCTCTTTTCATCGGTAAACGAATCGACGTGGGAGCACATGAAGCTGCTCTTTTTCCCCATGTTTTTGTTTGCCGCCGTGCAATATTTCTTCGTTGGAAAGGATCGCGACGATTATTGGTGTGTGAAATTCAAAAGCATAATGCTAGGCATCGTCCTCATTCCCGTAATTTTCTACACTCTGCGCGGAGTTTTCGGCACAACCCCGGACTGGATCAATATCTCGATATTTTTTATATCGGCGGCGATTGCCTACATTTACGAGGCAAGACAATTTAAAGAAGATGACAAGCAATGCCGCTTCGGAAAGCTTGCCCTTGCGATCCTTTGCATAATTGCGGCGCTCTTTTTCGTATTTACCTTCTATCCTTTGCAGATACCGCTGTTTATGGATCCCGTATCGGGCGGGTACGGAATTGTATAAAAAAACGGATGCTCTCGCATCCGTTTTTTACATATACTTTTCTTCAATTTCGTAGACGGTGTCGCTATTAAGGCGTGACGTTACAATAAACCACGCAGCAGAGAGTGCGGTATTTATCATCCAATACTCCTCGAAATAGTACAGTCCGACAAGAGTGCCTACCTTTGAAAAGGTGACGATCATGCCGATTGCCAAAAACAAATGCGCTTTGAAGTACAGCGAGCGGAGCGTTTCGGCATCCTTTGCTCGGTGGCTTTCAAATTCGCTCTCCACCTTGCGTCCCGTATGCTCGCGTATAATTCGTTTTATCATTACAAAAAGCATGACAAGAATAACGGCAAACATAACTGTGAGCGCCGATTTCAGCACAAGCTCGATCTTGAAAAGCTCAAAGCCGTCGGGCCATTTTTTTACTCCGAGCGCATAATACTCGCCCGCAAAATATTTGTTGAATATCATCTCGCCGACCGACAGGGCAAAATAGACACCCGAAGCGGTCAAAAGCGGCTTGTAAAGCTTTATATAGGGCTTGATTATCAGTACCGCAGATGCGATAAAGACAGCAGCGGCAAAATCGGGCAGGTAATCGATGCCGTCGAGGTAAAAATCACATACGAAAACGCAGGCAACGGTGATGAGCAGCATAGCGCTCTTCATTCTGCGCTTAATGAATCGGTCGTAGTCGGGAGCTATGTTGACGTCGTAATGGACAGTCATAGACGAGATGAATTTCTCGTCCTTTTCGGCGGATTTCAGATATTTGCGTATAACGTCGAGCCACACGATACCGAATGCGAGCGAAACGATCATTGCCATGACGTTGAGCACGCCTTTGTATGAGGCAAGCATGTATCCGTGCTCCTCATTGACACTGAGATAGACAAGCTCGGGAAGAAGAGTCATAAGTCCGCGCGTGAGAACAAAGATTATCGTGGTCATGCGAACCCGTGCAAGATTGGTGATCGAATCGGAAGCATCGTAAACCGTACCTACAAACATCATGCCGTCGAAAAAGCTCGAAAAGGCCATAAGCAACAGCGCGGTGTCAATAAGTGAATATATGAAGGAAAAGACCATGAAAAAGCCCTTGTCGGGGACGATGAGCGTAAAATACAGACAGAGGATCTTCGAAGCCGATGCCCATGCGAGCAGCAAAAAGCGGCTTCTCGCCTTCTCAAAATCGGGCGAGAGATCGCGCAGACGGCGAAGTCCGCATATTATCAGTATACATCCGACAAAATCTGGCAAAAGATCAAATATATTAAAGTTTGGGTTAAAAAGGAATACCATTCCCGCGAATATATATGAAAAACCCACTTTTTACTCCTTTCTTTTGCTTTGAGGGGACGAGGGGATTTTTAAAGTTTTTTACAATTATCTTATCGCACCCCAAACTCAGGCTTTACCTATATTTATCCAGTGTCTTTTTGAGTTTGAGGGGGTCTCGGGGGAACTTTTTAAAGTTCCCCTGAGCCGCAAAACCAAGTTATACCCACAAATCATCCGACACATCTGTTAAAGTTTCTGTTTTCTTTTTTTGCAATAATCTTGACTCGCCCAAAACTCAAGTTTTATCACTATTAATCAAGTGACTTTTT
>JAFXHW010000157.1 GCA_017533545.1 Clostridia bacterium | reverse complement strand
TCCCTCGTTCAGGGGGGTATGGACACTGATGATGTCCGACTCCTTGCAGAGCGTGTCGATATCAACGCACTCCTCTCCTGCGATCTCTGTGCGCTTATTCACTATAACTCTGCAGCCGAGCGCCTTTGCGACCGCACCGACCCGCTTGCCGATATTGCCGTAGCCGACGATGCCCCAGGTCTTGCCGTAGATCTCGTGGTATACGGGTGTGAGAATGTTGGCAACCCCGCCGCGCGAATAAGAGCCGTCCGACACGGAGCGGTTATATTCGGCGAGATGACAGATGAGCGAAAGTGCCATCGCAACCGTCAGCTGAGCGACGTTCTGGGTGGAATAACCGACGACGTTGCATACGGCTATTCCTTTTTGCTTACAGTATTCAGTATCGATATTGTCAAATCCGGTAGCGGTTATGCAGATCAGCTTGACGCTCGGACAAGCGGGCAGATTTTGTCTGCCCACCTTCAGCTTGTTTATGATTATCACGTCACTGTCCGCAACGTGATCCGCAAACTCCTCGTCGGCGGTGCTTTGATAAACCGTCAGATCTCCGTATTTTTCATACAGTGACAGATCGATATCCGCGCCCAACGTAGACGCATCGAGGACGACTATTTTCATTGCTTATACTTCTTCACTGTCTATGATCTTTACGTCTGCGGTCTCGGCATCCTCTTCCTCTGCGAAAGCCGCCTCGATAGCAGCGTCGATCTCCTCGTCGATGAGCTTGTCGGTATTTCTGTTCTTCTTCCAGATCATAAATGCGGTTACTACTGCCGCAACTGCCGCAGCAACGCCTGCCGCGATAATAACTATTTTGAGAACACTGACCTTCTTTTCCTTAACGTACATTTGGGTTACCTCCGTATATTGTATATTTTTAATTGATTTCTAAATATGTTGCCGCGTTTTGATAGCAGATGGCTCTGATCGCTTCGACCGCCGCATCCTCGGGACAAATTCCCTTGTCGACCCAGCCGCCAAGCAGATTGCAGACCTCCTTGCGCCAAAGCTCGTGCATAATTCCGATATTATATCCGTAGGCTTCGCTTCTGAATCCTAAAACGCTGCCTATCGCAGTTTTTGTTGCTATATCCTCGAGATTATCGGTAAATCCGATGCCTTGAAGCACCTTGGTGGATATATTGTGCTCGGTGTGACAAATATTTCTGCATACTTCTGATGCTCGATTATCGTCTGAATAAATAATCACCGTGGGGAGCGCATTTTGTGATGACAAATAGGTTAATGCCGCTGAGATCTCCATGTGACTGTATGACCTATATTCAAGCTCCATGATCCACCCACGCTTTGCGTATTCAATTCCAAAGAATCGCAAAAGCTGAGTCTGCCAGAGTGAAAGCTCCTCTCCCGTTATCTCCGTGCCATTGCCCGAGAGTGCCTTTTTCAATATTATTTCGGCGTGATGTAGGTCGGGCTTGACGAATGAGTAGCCCGTGTCAATTCTATGATATGCTACTTTGCAGCCGACTGCGCCGAATCTATCCATTAAGACCGTGCAAGCTTGACAAAAGCTCTTGTAATCGCAGATATCCACTGAGGTGAGCTTGCCTATTTCGGCAAAATAGTCCCGGATTCCCTTTTTATCGATGTCAAAGCATCGGTCGGGGCAGAAAATCGGAGCAATTAATATCTCGCCTCGTGATCTGACAGTATCAAACGTCTTTAAATCATCGATAGGCGACGATGTGACAAAAATTGCTTTCGCTCCGCTCATTTTTAAGTAATCATATGCGCCAATTCTATTATTTGCGAGTCTTTGGGAGGTTTCTCTCCATATTGTTTCGCAATTGTCGGAATTTATAGTCAGCTCACAGTTAAAATATCTGCAAAGCTCGGTGTGACAGGCAGCATATTGCTTGTTGCCGATCAGCATAGGCATAATGCGGCAAAGCTCTCTGAACTTTTCATAATCCGAGGCGTTTCCCGTGATAAAGTGCTCGTCAACGCCGCATACTCTCATAAGCTCGGCTTTGTCCCTGTCGCCGTAAAGCCATAGCTCTGTGAGATTTGTAATGGCTCGGTTTTCCGCAATCGCGGTGACGTCAAGGTGAGAGTATACATCGATTATCGGCAGAGCCGCGACGTGCTCGCGGTACAGCCTCGCGGCTGTAGGTGTGGTCAGAAAAAGATCTATATCCGAAAAAGATTTCATATCCACACGCTCCTTTGTCTGCTATCACTGATTTATTTTACCATATTTTATCCCCGTTTTCAAGTGGAAAATAAATTATTTTTCCAAAAGTATATACAAAATCACAAAAATGTGTTAAAATGTAGGTGTATTAACTTTTATGAGGTTGATTATGTTCAAATGCGATTATCATACACACACGTATTTT
>JAFXHW010000017.1 GCA_017533545.1 Clostridia bacterium | reverse complement strand
TTCGCCTATCCGTTTTCAGGGCATTTTCGATCATGTCCTCAAGCTCCCAGACGTAAAGAGAAGGTCTGACAACCACACACGATTCTGTCTCACGGTCGCTGATCGAAAGATGCTCTTTTATATCACAAAGACACAAATCTTTGTCCGCCGACACATCTTTTCCCTCAGCGATACAGCAAAACACCGAATTTTCGTTGAACACGCCTACCACAACGCCCCTCTCGTTGAGAATAGGCACATCGGTAAAGCCGCGCTCCTTCATAACAGCTATCGTTTCGGAAACGCTGTCGCTCATCTTTCGCCAATATATATTCTTGAATTTCACCTGAATGTGATGGCATTTCGGCAGATTTACAATACTCTTTGTCAGCTCTTCGATAAAATTGATCATCGCATCGCTAGGCTCGACGGCAAAATCATTACTGATCTTTTTTTCGTGAACCAGAAAGTTTCTTACCTCCTGGCAATACCTGATCTCGTCCTCGAATTTCTTGTATTTCGTCTTATCGGTCAGATATCGCGAGATAGATTCGGCTCGTTTGAGTCCGTATGTCTTTCTTACCGCCTTTTCAAGGTTTTTGTATCTGTCAAGAAATATTTCCGCATTGTCGGGTACGCTAAGCATATTTTCCATATTACCTCACTTTAAATTTTCTCGCAAAGGTGCATTTTTTGCACAGAGATTCAACCATCTTGCCATTTTTAAATCCGTTTTTCATCGCTGTTGCTCTGTCATAAGACATTATATCGGCAAAATCGCTTTCAAAGATGTTGCCCAATGGGATCTCGCCGTTCGAATCGAGGCAGCAGGGCACCACCGTGCCGTCAGCGAGGATCGCCGCCTGATTTGACAGCGCATGGCAATAGCCCTCGTCCTTTTTTTCGGCCTTACTGCCCGATGGCCAGGTGAAAACGCCGTCGTATTCGAGGAAGGTGTTTTTGGCAATTCGGTATCCGCGCACCCTTTTCTGCCATTCGCCCTCAAAGGCGGTACGGAGATAACTTTCGATATACCCGTTTTGCGAATTTTTGCCCAGGCCCTCGGCACTGTCTCTGTTCCACAGCCTGAAAACGACATATATGCCCTTCTCCGACGCCTGTTTTGCAAAATCGCAGGCAGATTTCAAATAATCATCATAACAGGTAATTCCGTTTCCCTCGGGCGCATGGAGAGAGATTGACACCTTGTGAACTGCATCGGCGTTGCCGAGTATCACATCACCGCGATCAAAAAGCAGCGTGCCGTTGGTCGTAATACATACGGGAAGAGCGTACGATCCCGCGATTTTGAGCATCGCATCGAGCGATGGGTGCAAAAGGGGCTCTCCCATGACGTGCAGGTATATGTATTTGGTGTGTCCCGTGATCTTTCGGCAGACCTCGGCGAACTCGTCTTCGCTCATCTGCCGCTTTTTGCGAGTTGTCTTTTGGCAAAAAGAGCAGTCGAGATTGCATATATTCCCTATTTCAACGTAAATTCTTTCAAACATATTTTTCCTCTTTTTCGTACAATAAAATTGTACTATAAACAGCCATTAAAGTCAAGCATTTGCTTTTTTTGATAAATTTCAAAATGTGTTGAATATTTCTGCTTTTTGTGATACAATGTGTAGTGTATATGACCTATCATCTAAGCAGAAAGGAATTTAAAGTTCTATGAACGCACCTTATTTGTCTACAAGCAATAAAAATATCAATACAGCATACAGACTGGCAATTTCGACGCTGGCCGCAAATATACTCCCCTTTAAGGACGGTATCCTCACCGAAGAACGCCCCGTTATGATCGCAGGCCTCGGATACACCACTCCCTGGACCCGCGACGCATCGATCAACACCTGGAACGCAGGCGGACTCGTCTGCCCCTCCGTTGCGCTCGATACATTAAAATCGGTTGTAGGCAAAAACGAAAAGGGTTATTTCATCGACGGCGAATATTGGGACAGAATAATCTGGACTGTCGGCGCATGGTACCAGTATCTCTACACCGGTGACAAGGAGTTTTTGGCTTTGGCATACGAGGCTGTATGCAATTCGCTTGAGCATTTCGAAGAGACCGAGTTTTCGCCCTCTCTCAATCTGTTCCGCGGTGCCGCCTGCTACGGCGACGGCGTTGCCGCCTATCCCGACATCTATGCAAGCCACGGCATGAGCGGTATCATCGAATTTTCCAAGCGCAACCGTGAGCACTGTGTCGATACGGGCGTGGGCATCCCGATGCATACCCTTTCGACCAACTGCCTTTACTACTATGCCTACGTTATCGCCGACAAGATGGCTGCAGAGCTCGGCAAAGTAGCAAAATACGCAAAAAAAGCCGAAAAGATGAAAAAGGCGATAAACGAGGTGTTCTGGGACAGCGAGCGTCAAAACTACCGCTATATGCACGATCAATTCGGCGGATGCGATCACCTCGAGGGCATGGGACTTGCCTTTGCCATCCTCTTTGACGTAGCCGACGACGAGCAAAAGAAAGCGATACTCAAAAACACTCCCGTCAGCGCTCACGGAATCACCTGCGTTTACCCCAGCTTTGCACGATACGACACTCCCGACGGAATGGGATTCGGCCGTCACAGCGGCACGGTATGGCCGCACGTTCAAGGATTCTGGGCCGATGCCGCCGCTTATGCGTCCGACGTTGAAAAGTTCGATTACGAGCTTTCCTGCCAGACCGAAAATGCAGTCAGATACTATCAGTTTGCCGAGATCTATCACCCGATAAACGGCACCATCTACGGCGGACGCCAGGAAGACAAGTGCATGGGAATCCGCGAATGGCCGTCGGAAAACGTACAGACCTGGAGCGCTACCGCTTATCTGCGCAACATTTACATGGATCTGTTCGGTATGACATTTACTCCTGCCGGAATCTCCTTTAAGCCTGTGGGAAGCTCGCTTGTAGAGAGCGCAGAGCTTTCCGATCTTCTCTACCGCAACGCCGATATAAAAATAAAGATAAAGGGCAGCGGCACAAAGATCGCTTCGTTCAAGATCAACGGCAAGGAAAGCGAGCCCTTCGTTTCAAAAGATGCAAGCGGAAAAGTACTTATTGAGATCGAAATGACAAAATAAAAAAGTCAAGGCCCGATGACATCATCGGGC
>JAFXHW010000156.1 GCA_017533545.1 Clostridia bacterium | reverse complement strand
TCGTATTCCTTGATCTTGTCAAGTATAAGTTTTTTTGCTTCGAAATTCATTTGTTTTCTCCTGTTTTTGAGAGTGCGCAAAGGTCGGAAAGCAGACTCATTGCCTCGTTTTTGTCTTTAAGGGTAGCACCGCTTGCCTTGGCGTGTCCGCCTCCTCCGTACTTGACGGCGATCGGATTTATGTTGTGCGTATGCGAGCGTATTTCGCAAAGGACTCCGTTTTCGGTCTCGGTAAAGTTTACCCAGGAGTCTATTCCTTTTATTTCGGACATTACGTTTACCATAGCTCTCGAAAGGGTAAAATCGTCTGTGCCGTAGCCGAGCGCCTCCTTGCGCGTCGTGTATATGTATGCAACGCGATGGGAAGTCATTTCGATCTTAAGCACGAATCGTGCGCGGAGTTTGATAAAATCGAGATCGTCCGAATAAAGATTTTTGTATATATCGGAGGTGTCAAACTTTCTTTCCATAAGGAAAGATGCGTACTTAAAGGTCTGCGCGGTGGTGGCGTCGTAACGGAAGCGTCCCGAATCGGTCACCATTCCCGTGTAAAGCGCTTTTGCGGCGGCAGCGGAAACGGTAAGACCGCAGTTACATGCAAAGGCGGTAATAAGACCGCAGCAGCTCTCAAAGGATGTGTCGGTAAGCTCAACGTCCGCTATCTTTTCGCAGAAAATATGATGGTCGAAACGCGCGCTCTCGGGAGCGGTGGCGTATCTGTCGTCCGAGATCAGAGATTTTGCGGAGGTGTCGAGCACTATCGAAAGCGCATTTTTGTAGTACTCGTCGGGAATATCGTCCATAACGGCGCCCTCGATAAAGGCGTAACGTGCCGTCATATCGCCGACTATGTACACCTTTTTGTCGGGAAATGAATCGAGAATTATATTTTTAAGTCCTATCTGACTTCCGAGTGCATCGCCGTCGGGATTTTTGTGGCGGTGTATTATGATCGTCGGATATTTTTTTATAAGCTCAAGAATTTTATTGTACATCGGGTTTTTCTAAGTCCTTTCTTAAAGAGAGGCGAGATGTGCCTCGATACGGTCGATTATGAGTCCGTAAGCAACCGGATTTTTACCGCCTTCGGGGATTATTACGTCTGCATTTTTCTTGCTCGGCTCAACGAACGCCTCGTGCATCGGCTTTACGGTGGATAAATACTGATCGATTATAGAATCGAGCGAGCGACCGCGCTGCTTGACGTCGCGCATAATTCTTCTGACGATACGCACGTCCGCGTCCGTATCGACGAATATCTTCATATCCAGACGGTCGAGAAGCATTTTGTTCTCAAAAATGAGAATTCCCTCAAGAATGATAACGCTTGCGCTGTCCACGTGACGCGTTTTATCGCTTCTGTCGTGGACGGTGTAGTCGTAAATGGGACATTCGATGCTATCTCCCGCCTTAAGAGAGTCGAGATGACTCAAGAGAAGCTCGGTGTCAAAGGCATCGGGATGGTCGTAGTTCATTTTCGAGCGTTCCTCAATGGTCAGTCCCGATTTGGATTTGTAATAGTCGTCGTGACGGAGAAGAGCAACTCTTTCACCGAAATGAGAGGCGATATTTTCGGCAAGCGTGGTT
>JAFXHW010000155.1 GCA_017533545.1 Clostridia bacterium | reverse complement strand
GGGTATTGCAATTTACAAGGGTAAAACGGATTTAATTCACGATTACCACCAAACCAAAGTCACAGATAAATCAGCCTACGGAAAAGCCTTTGGAAAAGCAATGCTTGTTATCGCAATTATTATGCTGCTTAGTGGCATTATAGGACTGTTTGAAAATTTGCTTATACTTGCCGTTGCTATACTTATCATAGGTTTGGTGATTGGCTTTGGTTGCATTGTTGCAGTACAAAAAAAGTACAATAAAGGAGTATTCTAAATTCCAATTTATTGAATTGTTAGCCCCGACAGACTTAAAAACTGTCGGGGCTAATTATTTGTTTACTGCAGAGCAAAGCTGTAATATTGTAATTTATCCGCCAAGAACATCACACTTTACCATATGTGCTTTTTCTTTATGAAAGCAAAACTTCCTTTGCCTTTGCGTATTTTTTCTTCCAGTTTTCGATCCGTTCCTCACTGAGATCGCTTCCGACACACCTCGTCATGTCAGAATTGTGCTCAATGTCGGCAAGCTTTACCTTTTTTGCAATGGGATTTTCGCGAATCGCCCTTACATAATCGTAGTATTCGACTCCGTCTTCGTGAGTCATGTATCTCACCGCCTCGACAACGGCCGCCGGAAAGGCGGCGGCGATATCCTCGATGGTAAGAGAAGTGTCCTCCACAACATCGTGCAGCAGCGCAACCGTGCAGCTCAGCTCGTCATCCATCTGCTCGGCCAAATGGATCGGATGGTAAATATATGGGATATTGCAATAATCGACCTGCCCCAAATGTGCTTCATACGCCATCTTCATGGCCTTCATTGTCATCTCGGTATAAATCATAAAACCCACCTCCGCATATTTTTACGAATGATACGTGTATATAATACCACTCTTCGTCCTTGCCTGTCAATAAAGCCCTCTCTTTATCGAAAAAATATTTTTTTGTGGGGGCTCTTGACAAAGTGATATCATTATGATATCATAATCATGTAAGCCTACACATACATACGGAGGAAACATCATGCAGGAAAAAGTTTTAAGCACGAAGAAAAACGGAATGGCCGTTCTTCTGGGAACGATCCTTTTGCTCATTTTATCTATTGTCGGCACCATTTATTTCGGAATCCGACTTGAAAGCTCCAATTTGAAGACATACGAAATTGCCCTTTTTGTTATATCTGTCCTCGTTTTCTGCCTCGGTTGGATACCCCTTGCCGGTCTGCGCGTATTAAAGCCGCAGGAAGCGCTTGTTGTCACCCTTTTCGGTGAATACATCGGAACGCTCAAGGGCGAGGGCTTTTATGCCATCAATCCCTTCGCAACCTCCTTCAATCCCGCCGCCAAAACCAAGCTCAATCAGAGCGGTGATGTCAATGCCGCCCACAACAGCCCGATAAACGTTGCGCTCAACGGCAGCAGCACAAGCGTTGAGATGGTCGATAAAAAGATATCGCTCAAGATAATGACTCTCAACAACAACCGTCAGAAAATCAACGACTGCTTAGGCAATCCCGTAGAGATCGGTATCGCCGTTATGTGGAGAGTGGTCGACACAGCGAGGGCGGTATTCAATGTTGACAACTACAAGGAATATCTCTCGCTGCAGTGCGACAGCGCGCTTCGCAACGTTGTCCGCATCTACCCCTACGATGTAGCGCCCAATGTTGACACCACCGGCGACGGCATTGCCGACGAAGGCTCCCTTCGCGGATCAAGCGACGTCGTTGCAAAGAGAATCCGTGACGAGATCCAGTCGAGAGTTGACGAAGCAGGACTCGAGATCATCGAAGCGCGCATCACCTATCTTGCATACGCACCCGAGATCGCGGCGGTCATGCTCCAGCGTCAGCAGGCATCAGCCGTTATCGACGCGCGCAAGATGATTGTTGACGGCGCGGTCGGCATGGTGGAAATGGCGCTTGAGCGTCTTTCTCAAAACGGAGTTGTCGAACTCGATGAGGAAAGAAAGGCCGCAATGGTTTCCAATCTGCTCGTTGTACTCTGCGGAAACCGTGATGCTCAGCCTGTAGTGAATTCGGGAAGCCTCTACTGATATGAGTGATATCAATTCCAAAAAGCAGATACCGCTCAGAGTGTCGGCAAAGCTGTACGATGCGATTGCCGCCTGGGCGGAGGACGATTTTCGGTCTATCAACGGACAGATCGAATATCTTCTGACCGAGTGCGTACGCCAGCGCAAGAAAAACGGCAAATATGTCTCCGACGAGATCGACAAGCCTATTGAATTGGATATCGAATAACGAATAAAGCAGGATATGCCTCTTATGCATATCCTGCTTTTGCCTTTCCGTCGCTTGACAATCAACCCGGGCTGTGCTATAATTCTCATTCGGCATATATATTTGCTTATGTGAATTCAACGGAGACAAAAATGGTAACAGACTTAACTCAGGGAAGCATCAAAAATGCTCATCGGGCGTAAAATATTTAGCGTAAAAAAACCACCGATTATCATCGGTGGTTTTTTTATTTAATTTTGATTATCTCTTGTTTCTCTTGAGAATGTCCATGATGTCGTCGAAATCGCTTTCGGTTACGACCTCTTCGCCGCTTACTGCATTGGCAACTGCGGTGTCGGTCTCGCTTTCATTTCTTCCTGCGTAATCGCGGGGAGAGATCGCGGGCTTAACGTAGTCATCTCTGGTGTGGCGAACTGCTTCCTTTACCGAAACCTTGGTCTCGTTGTGGGGAGCGGCAAAGCCGGTAGCTATAACGGTGATCTTCATTGTATCTTCGAGCGAGGAATCGAAGGTGTTACCGCAGATAACGAGTGCATCGGGAGATGCAAGATCGGTGATCATGGTGAACGCGCTTTCAACCTCGTCAAGACCGATATCGGGAGAGGTGTAAACGTTAACGAGAAGGCCTGTTGCACCCTCGATAGAGGTTTCGAGAAGGGGAGAGGAGATTGCCATCTTTGCGGCTACCTCTGCCTTATCCTTACCCTCGGCGATACCGATACCCATGTGCGAGCATCCGGCGTCACTCATAACTGCACAAACGTCAGCGAAGTCGAGGTTAACGATACCGGGGATGGTGATAAGGTCGGAAATGCTCTGAACGCCGCGGCGGAGAACGTCGTCTGCTGCTGCGAATGCGTTAGCAAATGTAATGGGCTCATCGGAGATCTGCTTGAGTCTCTCGTTGGGGATGATAACAAGCGAGTCAACGCAGGCGCGAAGACGCTCGATGCCCTTTTCGGCCGATTCCATACGGCGCTTGCCCTCGAAAGCGAAGGGCTTGGTTACGACACCGATGGTGAGAATGTCCATATCCTTTGCGATCTTTGCAACGACGGGAGCAGCACCCGTACCCGTACCGCCGCCCATACCGGCAGTTACGAATACCATGTCAGCACCCTTGAGTGCGTTGGCGATCTCTTCTTCATTTTCCTTTGCGGCCTTTTCGCCGATCTCCCAGTTTGCGCCGGCGCCGTGACCCTTGGTGAGCTTTTCGCCAATCGGGATCATGTGCGATGCGGTGGACTTAAGCAGAGCCTGCTTATCGGTGTTAATGCAAATGAATTCCACACCCTTGACGTTTGTGGAGATCATGCGGTTAACAGCGTTGTTTCCGCCGCCGCCTACACCGACCACCTTTATATTGACAATATTTTCGTAGTTTTCTTCAAGCTCGAATGTCATAAAAATCGTTTTTCCTCCGGCTTCTTTATTTTTTCACATCATTATTTTATCATTTTCTCCGCAAAAAATCGCTTTTGTGCGGACGAGATTATACTATTAAATAATATAATAACTTTTTTATTTGAATTATGCAACCGTTTTTAACAAATTTAACATATTGGACACAATTTTCTGCCGCTTTTTGGTGTTAATTGTCTTTTTGGAAAAAATACGTCCTTTTTCTGTCATTCACACCGAATTGCAAACATCAATTTTTTATTGATTCTTTATCAATGCTTTTTACCGAATGCAAGACGTTTTGTGCTCTTGTGTTCGGCATCGGCACGGCGCTTTCGCACCGCGATATACACTATCTCGGCAGAGAGAGCAAATACTATAACCATGGCGAGTACCAGAACCGTTACCTTATCTGCTCCGGCGGGTGTCGACGGAGTCAGACTCTTGTGCTCCTCGGCGAATCTGTTGGCGATCGATTCGCTGTCATTAACGCGCGACGATGCATTGAATCCGGCAAGCGCCATCTGCAGCGAGTCGTTTGCATAGAAGGTCATTGCCTCGATTGCCTGAATACCCTCCATGTTTTCGAGATCGCAAACCACCCTGTTCCATCTGCCGCCGACAACCGAGCATTCAAATTCATATCTGCCCGATGCCGAATCGAACACCACCATGACGGTATCATCGCGGTCGGAATAAAGGTTAAAGGAGATTATCGGAGCAAAAGTGAGATCGCGCTGATGGGTGAACTGCTTGCCAAGTGCCTTGAGTCCACCGTCATCAGAAAAATACACCGAAACAGCCGAAGAAAGTCCGTTAAAATCGACGTTAGTCTCAAGCCCGATGACCGAAGCGCTTTCGATGTATGTGACATCGTGCGATTCATCGGTCCAAAGCGAAGCGGTGCCGAAAATATCGGAAGAAAGGCTCTGCCCGCCCGCTTTTATGTAGCAGACGCGGGAGGGAGAAAGGGGTGTTTTATATCCCGATATTATATCCGACCAATCGTCGATACCATATTGCCCGAGGGCATAATCGGTGACCGTGGCATAGTTTTGAGTGTCAATATCGCGAAGAAGCGCAACGAAGGAGGCCTTCTCTCCGGCTATAAGCGAGCTGTCAAATATAACGCTTTCGATATTGGATGCGAAATCGGAGCCGGCGGCGGTGTAAAGCAGGATATATTCCAGCTTTGCCTGACGCTCGCTGAGAGCGAACGCGGCATCGAAAAGAGGATCGGGAGCCTTTGATATGATGATCGGACGGGGCAGGCTTTCATATATGAAACGGGATTTTTTGAGATATGCGCAAAGCTGATCAAGTGTACGCACGCCTATCTCTCCGTTTATCAGCGAGGCTGTTTCATTAACATCGGACAGCGCCTTCTTGCCGAGATCATAAAAATCAACGACGTATCCATAGGCGATATTGCCCTCAACGCGCATCTGCTCGGCAAAAATGTCGGCAAGATCGCGGCTGTAGTAGCTGAAATACTGTCCGTCGGACAAAAGGCCGTCCCATTTTCCTCCGATCGGAATATAAACGCGGATGTTGCCGCCAACGGCGCGCATGGTGTTGGCAACTATTCTGAACGCACGGCAATACGAATCTGCAAACTCACGAAGGTTTTTTGCACCCGTGTTGTAATAGCGGTAGGCAAGGTCAAGTCTGGCACCTACGATAACGCCGCTTACAAGCCCGTATTTTGCATCGGCGCGGCAGTATCTGTTTGCAAGGAAATCACAGCCCGCAGACAGATAATTTATGCTTTCCACGCTTGAAAGGCTGAATCCGTAGTAACAGCACATGCGGGAGATCGACGCGGGATCGATAAGCGTTTCGACAAAGTCTGAATAGGTGGGCTTTGTCAGGAGCAGGCGCAGATTTACCGCCGTTTTAGATATGTACATATCTTTGATACGTTGGTCGAGCTGTCCGATATATGACTCATCAAAATAGTACGTTTTTCCGTCGTATCGATGTGCGATGCCCTCTTGGGACACCGTAAAGAGCTTGCCGAGATCGACGTCAATTACAGTGGAGGAAACTCCCGCTTCGGCGGCGATATCCGGTGATGACACAAGACCCTTTTTGCCGTCGGGCAAGGGGTATACGGCATCCGATCTGTCGCCCGCGAACTCGGGATTTGTGATATACGCCGGAGCAGTGAGCAAGGTTATCTGGTTTTTTGCCTCGTTATACACCGCGAGAGCAAACCGGGACGAAACACGGCTTCGCTGACCGTCGTAAAGGGGAATCTCAAAGGTCAAAGCCGACGATGCGGCAACCGATTTGAGCGGTCGGAGCGATCCGTCGAACAGCCTTTCCGTGGACATATTGCCTGTAAGCTCGTAAAGCTGGATTTTCAGCCCCTTATATGCGCTTGCGCCCGCATCGCTCAATGCGCCCCTGATTATTATATTCTGACTTTCGTCCAATTTGCAAGAGGTAATATATCCCTCTCCCGAAACCGCTTCGCCCAGCCGTTTATCAATAGGGGCGTAGTACGAGGCGGGAGAAATGGAGTAAAATTCGATAATTCCGTCGCTGTCGCTGTCAAAGCTGATCTTCAGCTCGGTAATACCCTTGTCGGGGAGCTTGAAATATATGCTCTGCATGATCTGCGACGAGTCAAGCGACACGCTGATGGCAGGATTCTGCTTATAGGACGGCTGAGCTGCCGTTGCATATTCGAGAGTCATTCTGGTACAGCTTGAATAGTTTACCAGACGGATTTTAAGCGCATCGGCGCTGTCCATTATACCGTCGGGCAGCGTGCCGCTGTAAAGCGCGCACTGCTCGGCCCGGGAATAGCTGATACCCAGGGTCATCATCACGGGATCGGTCGAGAAAGAAACGCTGTTGTCGGTGCCCGATGCAGAATATGAATCTGACATGAAATATATCTCGCGCTCAAAATTTTCGCTCTCTGCACCCGCAAAAAAGTCGACGTTGTAGTTTACATTATACAGTATGTTGTTTTCCTCATTGGGAACAAAACGGAGTCCGATCGTTATCTCGACAACCGAAGCCGCGCCCTCCCAATCGGAAATATCGCAAATGATTCCGTTCCATGTTTCGGGCGAAAGCGGCTCGCTTTCAAAGCGTCGGATCTCTTCGAAGGGGATCTCTTCTGCGTTTTCCCCCTCCCCGACAAGCTCATCCATGCTTTCTTCTGCAATCACCTTCTGTCCGCGAAGCTCTACCAATGCATATATATTGCCCTCGCCGATATAGTCGGAGCAGAGGGTGAAAATGAGGCTTTTGTATTTGGAATAGTCAACACCCGTGTTGATCATTCTCTTTATAGTTACCCATTCGCCTCCCCTTACACTGTCACCGCGCACTCTGATGCATCCGCTTTGGTCGGCACTCACAAAAGGATAGCTGTCAAGCGAAGTCGCGGGCAGCACACTCGAAATGTTTTCACCCCAAAGCCAAGGACCGACGATATCGCAGGTATCGATTACCGTCGAGCGCCCCTTTACAAAGCTGTATTCAAAATTGGGCACAACCACCGCTTCGCGCACGCCATCCAACGCCTCTGTTTCGACAGGCGCGGTATACTCCTCGGCCGCCGCATAAAGGGGCAGAGCAAGGATTATCGCCAAAAGGGCGGCAAGTGATCTTTTGGGATTGAAAATTGTTTTTTTCATGATAATTCAATACCTTTCGTACTATCGAAGGTTTTATTTTTCCTTTTTATCAAAGTATCTTTGTGCATTCGTGCGCCGATGCCACTTTAAGACAAAATCCGTCAAAGCCCGCAATATCGAGCGAGCGGCGTGTAGTAGCAAAGGCGAGCGGGGGAGTGTTGTTTTCTGCGCTCAGATGCGCGAGCGTGATGCTTTTTACCCCGTTTTTGGCAAGGGTTACCGCCGTCTCGGCGCAGCCTTCATTTGAAAGGTGGCCGTAGCGCGAAAGCACACGCTGACGGAGCCAGAGGGGGTAGGGTCCGTTTTCGAGCATCGAAACGTCGTGGTTGGACTCGAGTATGACGTGATCGCACGACGAAAGTGCGGTGAGTATCTCGTCGGTCATCTCTCCAAGGTCAGTAGCGATGCCTATCCTGACCTCCTCGGATATGATAACGTATCCGACGCTGCCCATGCTGTCATGCGGGGTGGCAAAGGAGCGGATCTCGACGTCGCCGTTTGAAAGCCGGTGATGCGTCGGG
>JAFXHW010000154.1 GCA_017533545.1 Clostridia bacterium | reverse complement strand
GTAGTAAGGACCTACGATAAGTCTGCCTTCGCGGATAAATCTTTCGACCTGCTCACGGCGTTCGGGACGCATCTCGAGATAGTCGTCGATCATGATGGAGTGTCCGTCCATTGTAAAGGAGTGATAATCCTTGTCCTGTGCGAGTATATCGAGAGTGGTATCCATCATGACAAGAAGATTGTGTCTTGTCTTTTCAAAGCTGAATCGGAATTCTCTGTCCCAATGTGTATTGGAAACGACATCAATTTTTTTGACCTTCATTGGCTTAACCTTTCAAATATATCTGATTATTTTTTAACGAAATTATAAAATGATATCGAGCATCTGCATAAGATCGTCGATCTTATAGTCGCACATATCGCCGACTCCCGCAGCTTCTATATTACCGCCCGAAATGCCGACACAGCTAAAGCCTGCAAGCTTTATCGATACAACGCCCGCCGACGAGTCTTCAAGTCCGATAACGCGGTGACGGCGCTCGAAGGGAATGCCAAGACCTACTCTTGCCGTTTCGGCATAGAGCCAGGGGTGAGGCTTGGGCGCAAGCTCGCCGAGAGTGCCGGTCTGACCCTTTCTCAGCGCCTGACCTGCGGTGATGATGCTGTCGTAGAAATCGACGGGATCGCCCATATCAAGCTGACGGAATGCCGAGATTATCTCAGGCATCGCCTTTTCGTAAAGACCGCTTGTTACAAGGCCTATCTTTATTCCCGCTTTTTTAACTGTTGTGAGGAACTCCTTTAAATGAGGGGCGGGAGTAAAGGCATCCTGCTTACCTCTTCCCTTCATGATCTCGTCCATCTCGTGATTGACTATCTCAAAATAGTATTTTCTTGCAAGTTCCAAGCTTCCCTCGGGATAGTATTTTTCGATCATATACTGCAGGTGCTCGGAAACCGAATGTCCCGAAATGAAGGGTTCATCCTCCTTTTCGCGGCTGAAATCCGATTTGCCCATCAGGCGTGCGGTGGTCTGCTCGATCACCCACATCCAAAACGATTCGGAATGAACGCTTGTGCCGTCGAGGTCCATCAAAATGGCATCTGCCTTTTTCTCAAAATGAGTCTCATGCATCGGGTATATTGCGGGATATCCCATACCGCTCTTGACGTAGCAGAGCTTTTTGTCGTCAAATTCAATTATATCAATTTTCTTGTCGTCGGGAGTGAGTATTTTCTTAACTCCGTCGCGTCCGACTTCAAAAAAATCGCTCTTTTTAATTTCGGTCATACTGTCTCCGTTCCGCTCAAAATAGCGCTCCTTTAAGCCGCTTTTAAGGGCGTTTTTTAAAATTAAATTAATCATTATGCATTATATCACAAAGGGTATAATTTTACAATAACCTTTAGAAAATATTTCATCAAAAAATGTCGGCTATTTTTTTACTTTCTCTTGACGATAACTCCATTTGTTGATATAATTAATGTAATTTTAGTAAAATATTAATCTTTTAAAAAAGAGGTGCAGTCAAATGGCAAAATCCATAAAAGACATTCTTAAATTAATCGAAGACAACGGAATAATGATGGTCGACTTCAAAATGGTCGACATCAACGGTCAGTTCCGCCACGTTACAATTCCCGCAGAGAATTTCTCCGAGGACACAATGAAGAGCGGTATCGGCTTTGACGCTTCCAACTACGGCTATGCCGTTGTTGAAAAGAGCGACATGGTATTCATTCCCGATCCCGACACGGCAGTTATCGATCCCTTCTGCGATATTCCCACCCTTTCGATGACAGGTAATGCAATGATCATCGACAACCCCGAGAACCGTCCCCTCGCACAGTATCCCAGAAACGTAATCAAGGCCGCTGTCGAGGCGATGAAGAATAGCGGCGTTGCCGATACCATGTACATCCTTCCCGAATTCGAGTTCTATCTCTTCGATCAGGTTGGCTGGAACGTAAGCAGCCGCGAGATCAGCGCATCGGTCGACGCGCATCAGTCATATTGGAACAGCGCAAACGAAGGACTCGGCGTTGTCGTTCCGAAGCAGAAGAACTATCACATCGCAAAGCCCTTTGACGTATCTTACGAGTGCCGAAGCGAAATGTGCATGCACATGAAAGATGCCGGAATCGAGATCAACTATCACCATCCCGAGGTTGCCGCATCCGGTCAGTTTGAGATCGAGCCTCAGCTCGGCGTTATGTCAAAGATGGCCGATGCCACCATGATGATAAAGTATATTATCCACAATACCGCAATGAAGTACGGTAAGACGGCAACCTTTATGCCCAAGCCCATCTACGG
>JAFXHW010000153.1 GCA_017533545.1 Clostridia bacterium | reverse complement strand
GTGAGAGTGATCGAACCGTCCTTTACACCCTCGACGTAGTTGTCAATATAATCGTAGTTGTACTTGATTCTTGCCTTACCAGGCTGAATAGCGTAAAGCGAAAGAACGATGATGGCGAAAATAATGCTGATCACGACGGTGACCTTGCTGAGCTTTTTGTCAATGGTCTTGCCCTTGCTCTTGCCAAAGAAGGTCTCTGCGGTACCTGCGATAGCACCCGAAAGACGGGCGTTCTTGCTGCTCTGGAAGAGAACCGATACGATAAGGGCGATAGAAAAGATAATGAGTGATACTCCGATAATGATTTCCATTATATAATCCTCCTGTTTACGGACTGTGTTTTGTAAGGAATGACCGCGCAAAACAAACGAGCGGTCAAATAAAATGGGCCATCAGGGATTCGAACCCCGGACCAACCGGTTATGAGCCGGTAGCTCTGACCAACTGAGCTAATGGCCCTTACAAGGAAAATTTCCGCGTGCTCCATAGTATAACATAAAAATACCGCTTTGTCAATACAAAAAAGAGCAAAAAGCAAAATTTTTTGAAAAATGTACGAAAATAGTTTCCTTATATATAAGGTATAGGTCTGTTTTGACTTAACGTTTCGGGAAAAGCTTTCTGAAATTGTTATAAAGAACGTCCTCGCGCTCGCTTTCTGAAAGGGGTAGCTTCATAAATCGCGCAAGCTCGGTCTCTGCATCCCACATTGGGAAATCGGTTCCGAACATAAATCTGTCCGTTCCGAAATGCTCGATAAGCTCCATTGCCTTGTCCGTTGAGATAAAGTCGAGCGAGCTGGAGGTATCGAAATAGACGTTCGTGTCTCGGGGCAGGCAGTCGAGCTTGTCCCAGCACCGGTATCCTCCGAAATGTGATGCTATTATCGTCATCTCGGGGAATTTATTTGCCACATTTGCGATCTTTTGCGGAGCGGTGTAGTCGTATCTGTCGTCCCCCGCGTGGAAGAGCACCACCATATCGCGTTTTGCAATTTCGCGGTACATATCCATGGCGCGCGGATCGTCTATATCAAATCTTTGGAAATCGTTGTGAAATTTAACTCCGACAAGACCGAGCTCCTTTGCGCGGTCGAGCTCGTCGGGAATGCCATCGAAATCCACGTGCATAGCGCACAGACCGACGAATTCTATGTCGCTGCCGTCGTTTGCCTTCTTGCATTCTGCGGCAATAAAATCGTTTATGCTGACTACCTGTGCCGCGGTCGTGGCGGCAGAGCAGACCAGACAGCACTCGGTACCTATTTTTCTTTCGTTTTCGCACAGCAGCTCAACGTCTGCGGGGAAAGCCATTTCGATGCCGTAAAAATCGCCTATGGCCTTGGACGCCTTTTCGGAGATCTTGTGCGGGAAAATATGTGTGTGTGCATCGGCGATCTTCATAATATCTTGCCTTTCGTGCTTTTAGAAAATAATTTGTGCAAAAAACAATCGGCAGATCAAACTCTGCCGATTGCTTCTTCGTTTTTAGCGGTTTGCCTCAATGTAATCGCACAGGTCACCGACCGTACGAAGATTGGGGAACTCCTCTTCGGGAACAGCAACTGAGAACTGCTCTTCAACCACCATGAGGATCTCCACGATGTCGAGTGAATCGGCGCCGAGGTCTTCCATTATATCAGCGCCTCTCTCGATGCTTTCGACTTCTACGCGCAGCTGCTTTGAGAGTATCTGCGTAAGTTCTTCGAAAATATTCATAAAATAAGTATCCTTCCGAATTGTTATGCCCGCGCCGAGAACGGCTGTCGGGGTTTTCGTATGAATGGGCAATGCGTTTTGCACACAGTTACCTCCGTTATTATATATGATTTTGGAAGAAAAATCAATAGTGAATTCACACAAAAACGGGAATTTTAACACATTATTCACAGAAATAATGAACAAAAAGGCGAAAAATGGAATAAAATGTCAGTTTTCGGGTGTGATCTCGAACTGCGAGTTATAGAGCGCCGCATAGATTCCGTTTGCCGCAAGTAGGGTTTCGTGGTCGCCCTTTTCGATTATTTTACCCTTGTCCATAACGATTATGGTGTCTGCGTTTCGTATGGTCGAGAGTCGGTGAGCGACGATTATACACGTGCGGTCCCGCATTGCTGCATCCATTGCAGTATGCAAAAGTGCCTCCGTGCGCGAGTCAACGTTTGAGGTTGCCTCGTCGAGGATAAGAAAGGGGGTATCGAGCAGAATCGCACGCGCTATGGTGATAAGCTGCTTCTGTCCTTTTGATACGTTTGATCCGATCGTCTATTACCGTGTCGTATCCATCAGGCAAGCTTTCGATAAAATCGTGGACC
>JAFXHW010000152.1 GCA_017533545.1 Clostridia bacterium | reverse complement strand
CTAATTGACACGCAGATATAACAGTGATATAATAAAAGCAAGTGAGGCAGAGCGTGAAATAGCTTTGCACACAGTGTTTTGCAAAGCAAAACCCACCAAAATTCCACAGAAAGGAAGCTTTCGTAAACGAAAGCCATGGTTGTTATTATGGCAGAACTTAAAATAACAAGTGAAAATTTTGAAAGTGAAGTTTTAAACTCTACCGTTCCCGTTATCGTTGATTTCTGGGCGCCCTGGTGCGGACCCTGCCGTATGCTCGGCCCTGTTATCGAGCAGATCGCAAACGAAAGAAGCGACATAAAGGTTGGCAAGGTCAACGTTGACGAAGAAGACGATCTTGCTGCAAAATTTGGGATCACAAGCATTCCCACAATAATCCTTTTTAAAGAGGGAAAGGCAGAAAAGCAGCTCATGGGTGTCCGCCCGAAGGCGCAGATCCTTGCCATGCTCGACTGATCATACAAATAAAAAAACGAGGCTCGCCTCGTTTTTTTATTTGCTTTTTATCTTTGCTGCCAGCGAAAAGATTGCGAATACAATGATATTCACAAGAACGACGCTCGCGCCTGCCGGAGTTGCGAGGAAATAGGATGCGATAAGCCCGACGTTAAAACAGACGACTGAGATCACCGCCGAAAAGATGACGACAGAGCGGAACGATCTGCACACCCGCATTGCGCTCATCGGCGGGAAAATTATCAGCGCCGATATTAAAAGCGCACCGGTAAGACGCATTCCGAGTACCACGGTAACGGCCGTGAGCATCGCGATAAGCATATTGTAATGCCCAACCTTGATGCCTGCCGATGCGGCGAAATTTTCGTCGAAGGTGACGGCAAAAATGCGGTTGTAAAATACGATAAAAGAAAGAACGACTACCAAAGAAAGGATTATGCTGAGTATCAGATCCTCGCTTTTTATTGCGAGGATGCTGCCGAACATGTATCCCGACAGATCGATATTGGATTTTTGAGAGAATGTTGTGACGGTTACGCCGACGGCAAGCGATGCCGTCGATATGAGCGCGATGGCAGAATCTCCCTTTATCTTCTTTCTCTCGCTGATGCGGAGCAAAAATACCGCTGCCGCCATAACCACCGGGATGGCAAAACCGAGAGGGGCAAGTCCGACAGCCGAGGCTATCGACATTGCGCCGAAGCTGACGTGGGAGAGTCCGTCGCCGATCATTGAATATCTTTTAAGCACAAGACATACGCCGAGAAGGGCGGAGCAGAGTGCGATCAGCGTGCCGCAGATAAGGGCGCGCTGCATGAATGGATAAGTAAGCATTTCGATAAACATCAGTCACAGCTCCCGAGGTAATAATGTCCGACATCGCTCTTTTCGTATTCCTCGGTAGTGCCGAAGAAGATGAAATCGTCGCCGAGGTGCAGAATGTGCGATGCATATTTCATTGCCGAGGCAAGGTCGTGCGATACCGTTATAACGGTAATGCCGCTTTCGTTGATTTTTTCGATAAGGTCATAAAGCTCGACTGTGGCCATCGGGTCAAGACCTGAGGTGGGCTCGTCAAGCAATAAAAGCTGTTTTGTGGCAAAGAGGGCACGCGCCAAAAGGACGCGCTGGCGCTGACCGCCTGAAAGATAGGCGAAGGGACGCTTTTTCAGATGAGAGATTCCCAAAAGCTCAAGCTTGTTTTCGGCATTTTCTTTATCGTGAGCGGTGTGGTGCAGATGCGATGAACGACAGCCCGAAAGCACTACCTCAAATACCGATGCGGGGAAGTCGAAGCGGACGTTGGTCTGCTGAGGGAGAAATCCGATGCCCGTTTTGCTAAGGCCGTCGCCATATTCGATCTCGCCGCCGTTAAGTTGTTTCAGTCCCAAAAGTGCGTGCATCAATGTGCTCTTTCCGGATCCGTTTTTCCCGACGATGCAGAGATAATCGCCGGCATTGACACTGAAGCTGAGGTCCTTTATAAGAACGTTGCTGTCGTATGCAAGTGTGCAGTTTTTGCAGGATATTAAAGACATGATTACCTCCGTGAAGTCAGTCACACGAAAAGATATTTAAGAAAAATCCCGTACCGAAAACCGGTACGGGATTTTTGGTGATCCCAACACCATCGAGGTGGCTCATCGTGTGCTGTTTTTTGAAGTGTTGATGGACGCTATCAGGAGCTTTTTAATCTCGATACACTGTTCTAAAATGGAAGTGTCGTTATAATAATCGCTCTCAATCAGCAATTCCAACCAATATTCGCTCTCAGAGCATTCCTTCAGAGCGATTTGCAACTTTGCAATAAAGTCAGCTTTTCCATGGGCATAAAATGCCTCTCGAATATTCGCACCGATACTTGTACCGGAACGAATTAATTGGCCTGTAATGACTGATTCTTTCTTAGTGGATTTGATTGTGTTACAAATTTTGATGATCTGTAGCGCAAAGGCTTTCGATTTATCAATTAAGGGGCTGGACATTACACTTGTTCCTTTTAATTGTACTTCTTCACTGTTCACTATAACCTATTACCTTCCAAAAATCGACACCCAATTTTTAGTGAAGAGTGAATAGTGAAGAAGTAATAAGTAAAAATCGACAAGCCTCT
>JAFXHW010000151.1 GCA_017533545.1 Clostridia bacterium | reverse complement strand
GTATTCCTACGCCGTAGGGGAGGCGTTCCGCCTCCCGCATGGTCAGATCGTATGCTGTGTTGGATACCATCATCGGGAGGGGAGACCCCTCCCCTACATAGAATTCTCGCTGTCGCTCGAATTCATTGGATATATCTTCGGGTGTTTATAGAATTCTCGCTGCGCTCGAATTCATTGGGAATTCGCCTCCTGTTTCTGAACGAAACAGGTTTTGCTTCGCAAAAGCAGCGAATATCCTTCTGTCCGGATATATCTTCGGGTGTTTATAGAATTCTCGCTGCGCTCGAATTCCCACTATCCCACAAATCTCTTCGTGTGTCTGCATGCAGATTAAGGGTGACATCTATCCGTTATTGCCCCCCGCAGGGACCGTTATTGTCACCCGCAGGGACCGTTGTTGCCTCCCGCAGGAGCGTTATTGCCCTCCGCAGGAGCGTTATTGCCCCTCGCAGGGGTACATTCCGTTTTTCGCCATATAGGCGTAAATCTTTTCGCCGTGCTGCTGCTCTTCCTTCTGAATATGGTTGAGCGCGTCGCGCATATTGACGTCACTAAACTCGAAAACGCAGGTATCGTAAAGGGCGGAAACATGCTTTTCGCCCGCGAGCGCGTCGGCACAAAGATATGCGTCGCTGTCCTTTTGGCATCCGGTGCAGCTCGACACCGCGATATAACTTGCCGCGTTCGACTGGCTGCCGCCACCGCTCATCTGAGTAAAGGTGCCGTTGAGCATCGAATTGATGGTATCAAGATGCGACTTTTCGATATTGCCAATATCGGTGAAAAGATTTTTGAGATTGCCGTCGCAGGCCTCGGAAGAGTATCGCGAATACTTTTCAATGCAAAGCTGCTCCTGACCCTTAAGATCGTTTAAAAGCATTGTTTCCTTTTGGGTTAAATTCATTTTTCTATCTCCTTTCGATTCGGAAATGTCCGTCACATTTATTATGTACACATATTCCGTTTTTATAATCGAAGGCGCAAAAAAACAGCGTTCTTTTTAAGACAAGAACGCTGTTTTAATTTACGGATTTTTAACTTCAAATCCATTTAGCTTAGCGAAATTCGATGCCATGGAATACTCGGGAGATATGAAAACCAGATTTTCAGAGCATCCGTCAAAGGAATCATTCGAGATGCTGTTGACCTGCATCCCCACGGTAATCTCGGCAAGCGATGTACAGCCCTTGAACAACGCCGATGCGATTTCCCTTATCTGATCGGGAATCTTTACCGAAACAAGCGAACTGCAGTTTTCAAAGGCACCCACACCGATCTTTGAAACGCTGTCGGGCAGCGACAGATCGGCAAGATTGGAGCAATTCAAAAATGCATGTGCATCAATCTGATAAAGTGACGAGCCAAAGTCTACCGAAACGAGATCATGGCAATTTGCAAAGGCATATTCGCCTATAAAATCAACACTGTTTGGAAGTTTGACATACACAACGCTCTTGTCGATAAACGCGCCCGCGCCGATAGCTGTTACGGGACTGCCATGGATCTTTTCAGGGATCACAACTCTGTCAGACGCACCGACGTAGTCGGTTATCGTTATTCCCTTTACGTTGTAGCTGTAAGCAAAGTCGCTTTCCGCAGATGCACCTCCGCCATTGCCGATCTCAACTATGCACATGGCCGAAATGCCGTTAGATGTCTTGACGTTTACCGCGACAACGCCCTCTTTGTGCGCCGTCAGCACACCTTTTTCATCTACCGTTGCAATTTCATCGTTGCTGGATGTAAAAGTAAGTGCGGCAACGGAATCATCAGGTGTAAGACTGATTTTGAATGTATGTGTCTGACCGACATCAAGCCTTATGCGATTGCTTTCAAATGAAACAGATGTCGGCAAAACGGGACTTTCGACAGTAACCGTGCAGGTGGCACTCACTCCGTCGGATGCATATGCATATACAGTGGCAACACCGGGAGAGATGGCATAAATCCGTCCGCCTATCGTACTGATAATGCTGTCATCGGACACCGTCCAGAGAATGGTGAATCCCTCGGGAATGGTCTGGCCGGTTATGGTGTAAACGTCGCCCACCTTCATGGTGACCTGACTTTCGGAAAGCACCAGCGCCTCTACCTTTTCCGCCTTGACGTTTACCGTACAGCTTGCCTTAATTGAATTTTCGGTGCTAACCGTGATAACGGCGCTGCCCATCTTTTTGGCGGTGATATTGCCGTTTTCATCAACGACGGCGACCTCTTCGTCAGAACTTGTATATGTCAGCTTCACATCGGTGGCGTTTGCAGGAAGGACGGTAACGTTCAGCTTGTGCTCGTCGCCCTCGCGAAGGTTGACAGTTTTTTCGTCTATCTCGATCGATTCTGCCTTTACGGCTGCTTCAGTAACGGTGATCTTACAGCTTGCGCTCTTGCCGTTCGACGTCTTGGCAGTAAGCGTGGCCTCGCCGGCCGATTGTGCGACAACTACGACCGATGTATCGGATGCATCGGTAAGCATTACAATATTTTCGTCTGATATCTCCCACTCAACATCGCCGTTTATTGCATCGGCAGGAGATACGTTTACATTTATCGTCTTGCCCGAACCGACCTCGAGATTTACCGATGCTGCTGAAAGAGTGATATAGAGAACCTCGCTCGGCTCAACGGTAACACGGCACTCTGCACTCATGCCGTTGGATGCTGTCATCGTAACAACAGCGCTGCCCGCTTTTACGCCGATAACTATTCCGTTTGCGGTAACATTAACAATATCTGTATCGGACGATGCCCATTTGACCGACAGATCTACGTTGCCCACGTGGCGGATGCTTCCGTTAAGCTTTACGCTCTCGCCCGACTTTATGGTCAGCTCGGTGATGTCGAGCGATACGCTCTTTATGCCCACCTCGCCGTCGCTTGTTTCGCTTTCGACCCTTTCGCTTTCGGCGGTTGTATCATGCGATATCGCTGTTGTATCTTCAACTTCGCTCGTTGTGACGTCGGGCTCGGTATCGCTGTCAAGCGTTACGTCGGGGGATGTGGTCACATCGTTTTGCGCAGTCGTAGTGTCAATATTGGGGTTTACCGTTTCGTCTGATTGTGACAGCGCCAGTGCGAGCACCAGTGCCACAACGGCAATGGCGCATACAACGACAATTATCAGCGGTTTTATATTCTGTCTGCGCTTTTGACCCTTACCCTTCTTTTTTGCGCTTCGGGGCATGGTACAATTGCACACTATGCATTTTTTGCCCTGATTTAAGGTTTCACAGTTGGGACATTTCCAAGCCATTATGCATCAACGCGCAAAGCGCTCCTTTCGTAGTATTTTTTATGTTATCAGTCCAGCGAGCTGTCGCGGGAAAAATGCTTTCCTTCGTCGCCCGATCTCTCTGAAGTCTTTTCGCCGAAATAATCAAAAATATCTGCCGCCGACGGACGCTTTTTCGGATCGATATCGAGCATGCGGCGGATAAGGGATGAATGGGCAGGGGCAGGCGGTTGGATATACCGATATCGCCGCCGTCAAGCACCGCCTCGTAAAGATAATCGTAATCACCCGACATTCTCGGACGAACGCCCGTCAGAAATTCATGGAAGATGATACCCAAAGCGAAAATGTCCGCCTTCCTTGTGATCTTTTTATTCTCACCCGCGATTCTGAGGAAAGTTTCGGGTGCAAGGTATGAAAGATCGCCGTGGATATCGTCGCTGTTTTTCGGCTGATCGTCCTCGAAAAAGCTGGCATCGAAATCGATGAGCTTCAGGGTGTAATAGCCGTTTTGCGTGGGCTTTAAGATAAGATTATCGGGCTTTATGTCGGCGTGCACGATGCCCGCATCGTGAATACAGCGAATGCTGTACAGCAGGACGCGCAAAAGGATTATCTTCTTCTCCATCGACAGCTCGGCAATCTCGCTGACCTTGGTCTTACCCGTTTCCACCTTCTCGGTCACGATATAATACCTGCTCTTGAAGCGGAAAAACGAGCGAATACCGATAATGTTACCGTTAGTCGAAGCATTTATCGCAGTATAAAGGCGGTTTTTGCGCTGCTCAAATGCGGAGCATTCGCGTATCAGCGCCGCCCTTACCTCGTCGGATATGGGAGCCGACGCCTCAGGGTAGACGGGAGAGATAAACTCTTTTATAAAATATTCATTTGAATTATATGTACAAAACCCCCAGCGGGCGTTGCCGCTGTTCTGACCGCGAAGGTCAGTTGTCAAACGGTATTTGCCTATATATTTTTCTTCCATTTATAACACGACCGATCAAAATGTTTTTGTTTTTGTAAAACTAATACTGAATAAATGCGCGGCGGTAATCCTTCCAAATTCCTCGCGCCAATTCTTCGAACTCCTCGCCCTCGCAAAGGGAAAGCTCCTTTACCCTTTTCGATATGTGCTTTGCACGCAGTAAAAGCCGCTTTTTGAGCGTCTGAAAGCTGGGGTAACCCGAGATCAAAAAGACTGCGGTATAATCGTCGGATGCACATTCGTCGACACGCGCTCTGATGTTTTCACGCCATTCGCGGCTGTCGGCAGACTCCATAAGGGAGGAAAGCAAAAACTCTTCCATCTCCATCGGAGTGCGGAATGATTCGTAAAAGCCGTCGCTTGCAACTATCCAGACTCGCGGCAATCTTGCAGATACCTGCCGCGAAAAGAAGACAAAATCGTCCTCGGCATTGACAGATCCGTAAAGGCGGCTGTCGCTTATGTAGTCATCGCCGTTATTTTGCAATCCGTCATCGGAGGTGAGTATATGAAGTCCGCCGTTGTCAAGCGTATAAAGGCGGCTGTCCCCTATCCACATGACCGAGCAGGTCGATTTTTCAACGGTTGCAACGCAGGCTGTGGTGGGAAGTGCTTTTACCATATCGGAACGGAATTTAAGCTCGCCGTTGAGAGCGTCAAGACGCGCTTTTTCACGCTTGAAGGTGGTTTTGAGCGCCATTTCGTAGAGCTCGGGCGATATCTCATCGCCTATCGCGATACCTCTCAGCGTTTCGGCGGCAAGGCGGGAGGCGATATATGCGCCGCTCGCGTCACCCTCCGACGGGTATCGCCGCGCGCCAAGTCCTCCGCATCCGTCAAAGACGGCCAGGACGGCGCGTCCGACGTGCCGCTCGGGCGAAATAAGGATCAATTTTGAGTCCTCTCCCCGTCCCTCGACCATTTCACCCGACACCGCAAAAGAGGCAAGGCGGATCGAATCGTTTCTATTTTTCATAAAAGCAAGATCAGATAGTGTTGGTGATAGTCTCGATCATCTGCTCGTATCCGTGCTCGCGCAGTCCCTGACCCTCAAGCGTGGGGATATGGTAGACGTTGTTCCAGGTGTTGACTATCGAATTCCACCAATCGGCCTCGGGTGTAAACAAAACAAGGCGCTTGGCGTCGTTGTCTATGTATTCGGAGGGCATTTCTCCGTTGCCCCACCAGCGGGAAAGCTCGTCAAAGGTCTTTGCCATCTTCTTGGGGTAACCGGGATTAGCCGCGCCGGCTCCAAGCTCGTGAGTGGGAGCATCCGACCATACGACGATGATCTGGCGGCGCTTCATTCCCTCGCGGTTCCACTGCGAGCGGATAGCGTATCCGATCGCCTCAAGTCCGTCCTCGGGATCGTCGCCCCCTCCGATCGCCTCAATGGCATTGACGGTATTGGAAAATTCCGCTTCGTCGTTGGGCAGAGTGAAAAAATCGGTGGAGAGCATTGCATCGGCGCCATCGGCTATGTAGTCGCGGAAGGCGATGACCTTGATGCGCAAGGTGTCGATCACCTTTCTCTTTCGTGTCATCGCATCGGTTACGTCGGTGTAGAAATTGAGCGCGTTCTGCTTTACTATATCAATAATGTTGTCCATACTGCCGGTAGCATCTATGACAAACACCATATCTACGTTGTATTTGATCTTATAATTGGAAGCCATGATTTTTCCCTCCGTATTTTTATATATCCGTAATATTAATTCAGACGATTTTTTTGTTAAAATGTTCCTTTTTTTGCTTGATTCGGGATCATTCGACTCGCTCATCGCGCTCCCGAAGATAGGAAAGCACGCTTAACGAAAGCGAAGCGAAGCTCAAAAGGAGAATTATCGGTATTGAGAGTGTGTAATTAAGTCCGTGCATCAAAAACCCGCCGTCGCTGTAACCGATCAGACGCATATCGGCCGAAAGCAGAGTCACAACGGTTGAAACAAGGCTAAACCCGCTCAAAACCGTGCAGAAGAGTCTCGGGACAGAGGCGATGAATGCAAATATCGTATTGAGTATCACCGAACAGAGCGCGATTATCGCAAAGATCGCAAATGCATGTGGCAAATACTGTATAAAATCGAAAAAGGCGACCGTTTTGTCAAAGGATATCACCTCAACCGAGGGCAGCGCCCCCAAAAGTAAAGTCAAAAGGGAGATAAAAGCCAAAGATACCGAATACCAGTCGATTATGTACTCGCGTCGGTCTGCAGCAGCACCTTTTCGCCTGCTGTGTCTTTTAAGCTTTTGCGGTCTTCTTATATTTGCTGCCCTTTCCAAGTCATATCCCCCCTTTTTTTATAATTATAACATTTTTTAAAGTCGAAATCAACTGAAAGGCGGCGTTTGATGTCGGGGAAAAAATATTTTTTGTCACATAACGAACGAATCGGACAAAATTTCGTTAAGCGGCCTTTTGACGACCTCGCCCTTCCATTTGTATATTACTGAAAGATCGGGCGCAAACTCGCTTAAAGTCTGACGGCATATTCCGCAGGGCGAGCAGTTTTCCTCCCTTGCCGATGCAACGGCAATAGCGGTGAATCTTCTCTTTCCTTCGGAAACGGCCTTAAACAGAGCTACCCTCTCGGCGCAGACGGTTGCTCCGAAGGATGCGTTTTCGATGTTAAATCCGGTATAAAGCGTTCCGTCATCGCAAACGAGCACCGCTCCGACAAAATAATTCGAATAGGGTGCATAAGCATTTTGGGACACTTCAAGTGCCATTTCGTAAAGCTCTCTGTCGGTCATTTTTATCCTCCAACAATAGTTTCTACAATTCGATTGTATCGTTACCGACAGCAAAAGTCAAGGCATTACGCATATTTGTTTACACTTTTTGAACAATGTCGTAACTATCGGATATTATAATTGGAGTGTAAGGGATAAAATCAGCCCTCCGAGAGCATTCCGAGCAGCGCCTCCTCGGCGGCGCGAATGGCGAGAACGGTCGGGATATTGTAAATTTTGCCGTTCGACACCGATTCGTAAAGTCCCTCTTCGAAAATGACTCCCGCTATGGTGGTGCAATGATAGCCGTTTTTTGTCCGCTCGACGCACTCGGCGCCGCATATCACCATCTCGGTCCAGTCCCGCCCGTCACATTCGGCGGTGATCAGCCGCGCAAGAAGATAAACATCCCCGCGTGACACCTCGGTCTTGGGCGTTTCGGTCAGCGCATTGACACATACACCCGACAATGCGCCGATTATAATTAAAATTGCAAATAATCTTTTCATATCGCTATTTTTTGTTTTAAAAGCGCGATACATTCATGGAAATTTGCGCGAAAAACGGATATGTTTTTTTAAATTTTCACATAAATATCAAGGAGCAAAAGATGACCGACAGAGCTAAAAAATTACTCACAAAAGAGCGCTACGACATAAACGATCTGCTTGAAATTATGAGCATTCTGCGCTCAGACGACGGCTGTCCGTGGGATCGTGAGCAGACCCACGAGAGCATTCGCAAAAACTTTATCGAGGAGACCTACGAGGTGGTCGAGGCTATCGACAACGCAGACAGCACTCTGATGCGTGAGGAGCTTGGCGACGTGCTTTTGCAGATCGTTTTCCACGCGAAAATGTGCGAGGAGGACGGCGAATTCGTATTTGACGACGTCTGCAACGACGTCTGCTCGAAGCTCATCGTACGTCATCCGCATATATTCGGTGACGTTGAAGCCGACAATGCCGAGAAGGTGCTTGTCAACTGGGAAAAGATTAAGCAGGAAACGAAAAAGAGAGAAAGCACCTACGAGATCCTCGACGGCATCGCAAAGTCGCTCCCCTCGCTGATGCGTGCACAGAAGATCGCCAAAAAGTCGGCAAAGGCGAACGTATACACAATGCCCGACGAGAAGGCCGACAAGGATGATATCGCAAAAAAGCTTTTCGATCTTTGCGCCCTTGCCGAAAAGAACGGCTACGATGCCGAGGAGATACTCGCAAAATATTGCGACGGATTTGTGGAAAAACAAAAGTGATTTTTAAGACAAAAGCGGCTGCCTTTTCTCCCTGCATTCTTAGCGGAGGATTAGCAGTCACAAAACTTCGGCAGAGAACTTGTTTTCTCTGCCGATTTGTGTTATAATGGTGCTACATCGTAGGGCGGGGGCTTGCTCCCGCCGTAATGAAAGATTTAAGCCAATAAGGCGGCGGGAGTAAACCCCCGCCCTACAAGGGGTATGGGCTTTGCCCGAAGCCTTTGTAATACAAAGGCGAAACT
>JAFXHW010000150.1 GCA_017533545.1 Clostridia bacterium | reverse complement strand
TGAAGGCCTAATCTTCACAGGGTTACTCTTTCTTATGATTCCTTATTTTTTCTTTTTACCGCGCTTCAGATAGTCCGCATTGATATCTTCGCTCCAATTGGGCTGAATACCACCACAATCTCTTACACAACAGACTGCATCAGCAACGGCTTCGTATAAAACACGCGTGCCTTTCTCATCCGCATTGTAGTTGACTGCTCTATCTTTACTAATACCGTAGCGAGCCGCAGTTTCAACGGCATCAATGTTTGCTCCGATGAATAAGAACTCCCAACCATATTTTTCTTTCTGGCGTTCGATCATTTTCTTAACCTGCTCGCTTGTGTAACGATGGCTTGCATTCTCTTGCCCATCGGTGGTGATGACGAACATCGTATGCTCCGGTACGTCCTCGGGACGGGCGTATTTGTGAATATTTCCGATGTGATGAATGGCACCGCCGATGGCATCAATCAGAGCAGTGCAACCGCGCACGGTATAATCCCTGTCGGTCATCAAAGGGATGTCGTGAAGCTTTACGCGGTCATGGATAACTTCGCTTTCGTTGTCAAAAAGCACTGTAGAAACATAGCAACCGCCGTCCTGTTTCTTCTGCTTTTCGATCATCGAGTTGAAGCCGCCAATGGTATCGCTCTCCAGGCCTGCCATAGATCCGCTTCTGTCCAAGATAAATACGAGTTCGGTAATGTTGTTTTTCATAATAGAAAACCTCTCTTTCATTTGATGTCATCATTGTACACTAAAGAAAGAGAGGTTAGGTCGCATGGCAAGCGACAAATCATATGACGAAAACTGCACGCCACTCGGCTTCTTTGAATCCTACAAGAACAACGCTGTCACCGATAAGCAACGGGCGCTTTACGAGCATTCCGTCACTCGCAAGAAGCGCGAGCATTTCGTCCTCGGACATAGCGGGAAGCTTGTTTTTGAGGTCGAGGGATTTATAGAGCAGACCGCTTGTATTGAAGAATTTTTTGAGGGGCAATCCGCTTTTCTTGTGCCATTCTGTCAACTCATCGAGCGTAGGATTATCGAGCTTAATATCTCTGAATTCATATTCGATTTTGTTGTCATCAAGCCACTTTCTCGCCTTTTGGCAAGTAGTACACTTGGGGTAGCATATAAATTTAACCATAGTTTCACGCTCCTAATAAGCTCTGATCGAAAGCAAACAGAGCTTCGTTGATTTCGAAAATATTGTAGTTGCCCTTGCTGATAAAGTACTCGATGATAATATCGAACTTATTGCTGTGCGATAGCGCAAAACCTGCCTTGCGGAGCATATCTTCGGTTTCAGATAAGGAAAGTTCCAAGGAGATCGCAAACGCCAGTGCGGTAGGCTTGCTCGGCTTATAATGAATGTCGCTGCGGATCTTTGAGAACAGCTTACGGTCGATGTTTGCCTTCTTGTAGCACTCGGCATCAGTCATGCCTTTCTCATCAATTTTTCGCAGAAGCATCTGTGAAAAGCTCTCGTCAATCTGCTTGAGCTTCGCATCCAAGTCTTCCTCAAGGGGCAACGCCTTGCAATCACAAATTTCCAGAAAGTCAACATCTGCTTTCTTTCGTTTCGCACGGGGAGCCATCGTCGCGTTCATTCGAATACTTTCACGATGGTAATCGGTATGCTCGTCCACGTAATTATCGTCAATATATTCGGCAATATCCGAGAACAGCTTCTCGCTGATCTTAT
>JAFXHW010000149.1 GCA_017533545.1 Clostridia bacterium | reverse complement strand
GGTTGTCGCTCATCCAGAATGAATCGAATCCGTTTAGGTTTGCAAAACACATTCTCGTGCCTCCTCCTGCACAGCATTCAAGGTAGAGATCGGGGAATTCTTCGCGAAGCCGCATAAGGAACTTGCGGTATCCCTTGAAATAATTTACAAAAGCAGTGGAGGTTCGGTCAAAGGTCAGCTCGGCATTGAAATCGAATTTTATGAACTCAATTCCGTAATTTCGAATATTTGATGCCACCTTTTCGTAGATGTAGTCACACGCTTCATCGACGGCAAAATTCAAAAAATGCCATCCGTTTTCGTATAAGTAGTATTCGGGATGCTCACGAAGACCTTTTGCTGCAGCACCGGCGCGCTCGGGCTCAAACCAAAGTCCGAATTTAAGACCTGATGCTCTGACCGAATCGGCAAACTCTTTCATGCGTCCGCCCATTGATGCGTGAGTGCATTCCTCCCAATCGCCTACTGCGTCGCCCCATTCACCGGGAGGGCCGAACCAACCGGCATCGATAATAAAGTATTCGGCGCCGATCTCTTTGGCCTTTTCAAGCTGGACAGAGAGGATCTCGGGGCTGATGTTGTCAAACTTGCTCAGCCAGGAGTTGTACATTACGGGTATGCTCTTGGCGGGATAGACGTCATTTGCATATCTGTGAAGCTTGTACGCATCCATATCCGCTTTGTTTTTGAATTCGTAAAAGAGGATAGTGGGAAGAGTAAACTCTTCATCCGGCATGAGATGGTAGTTGAGAGAACGGCCCAAAAGTCCAAGCTCAACTTCTACGGTCTTATTTACTCCCGCCAGATAGAATCTTTTAACTTTGAACATCCAAAGTCCGTCGCAAAGGATGTGAAATACCATACCGCGCTGGCTTTGGTTGCTGTATACGGCAACAAAGGGCGATGCGCCGGTGATTGAGCGGCAGCTTTCGCCCTCAGCGGAAATTTCAGTAACAAGCTCCTGCCACTTACCGTATCCTTCGCCGCACCACTCATTGTATTGAGTGTAGACCTCATATTCGCCGCCTTCAAAAATGAATTTCGAAAGCATATTGCGGATGTCAATAACTCTGTCTGATGTGTTTTTTATAGTGTCAACTCTCTTTTTAACACCGCTTTTGTGCTCGGTAACGATGCTCGACCATTCAATGCCGTCACCGGCAAAGAAAAACTTGCCGTCGCGAACTTCAACGGGGCCGCACGGACGGTTAAAATCGCCCTCAAGAGTTGCCATATATCGGATATCTTTTAGTACCGGCAAATAATGCATAGCAAGTCTCCTTGATATAGTAAAAGTTTACGGTAGATTGCAGATTCTTTTAATAACGTGACCGGCGATCATAAGTCCTGCAGCGGAAGGCACGAATGATATCGATGCCGGAGTGCGCTCACCGTTTTTTAGGGGCTGCTCATCGCTCCATAAAACTTCGATATTTGATATGCCCCGCAAACGAAGCTCACGCCTCATGACCTTTGCAAGAGGACAAACCTCGGTCTTTTTGATGTCGGTGATGCGGAATCGGCTTTGGTCAAGCTTGTTGCCCGTGCCCATCGAAGCAATAATCGGGATTCCGTTTTTATAACAGTATTCGGCGATAGCAATTTTTGCGCTGACATTGTCAATAGCATCGATAACGTAGTCGGGATGCTCACTTTCGATTATTTCGGATGCGTTTTCCGCATTGACAAAAAGGGAAAGTGCATTGAAAGAAATATCGGGATTGATGTCAAGCGCGCGCTCACGCATAAGTAAAACCTTGCTCATACCGACGGTTTTATGGGTGGCGATTATCTGTCTGTTGATGTTGCTTTTTGATACCGTGTCAAAATCAACAACTGAAATGTATCCCACTCCGCTTCGAATAAGCGCTTCGGCGGTATATGACCCAACTCCGCCGCATCCGAAAAGCAGTATGCGCGCCTTTTTCAGCTTTTCAACGGCGTCGTCACCGATCAGCGTCGCTTCGCGCGACAACCACTCGGGCGATCTGATGATTTCGTCATTCATATAAATTATTCCTTTTCTACCCGGCCGTTTTTTGAAATTACACAGACCACCATCTTGACGCAAAGCTCTTTTAAAAACGGAAGTTTTGCAAAGGGGGAAAGGAATTTGCGCAGAGGGGCTTCCTTATAGTAGAGAGGGGAAATGTTCATTTTCTTTAGTATCTTTTTAAAGCGGGAAATCGTCATCTTGTTGATGTAGCTGATGTACTCATGCCCCTTTTCGTCGGTCGAGAAACGGAAAGCAAGGCGATCGGCGGCATCGGGATATTTAGCCACAAGCTCGCGGTAAGCCTTA
This sequence comes from Clostridia bacterium, assembly GCA_017533545.1. The sequence continues at coordinate 5,843 of JAFXHW010000149.1, read as the reverse complement.
ATACAGCTCTTTTCGGAAAAGAAGAAATGCACCCACGGCATATTGATCGCATCTGAAAGATGTGCGCCGAAAGGGTGATAGTACGGCGGGAAGTTGATGTATATCCTGCCATCAGGCTTGATAACGCGCATGACCTCCTCAAGCACCGCTTCGGGGTTACCCACGTGCTCCATAGCATCGTTCATGATAATTGTATCAAAGCTGTTGTCGCCGTATGGAAGCGCATCTGCCGAAGCGCAGACAAACTCAAATCTGTCGGTGTAACCGAGCTTTTCGGCAAGCGAATCGGCCTCTGCTTTATAGGATTCTACAATGTCAATTCCGGTAACTTTTTCGGCACCCATTCTGACAAAATATAAACTTTTGCCCGCAGCACCGCAGCCGATATCAAGAACGCTTTTTTTGCAAAACATTTCATCTGTGCTGTATTTTTCGGCAAAAAAGGCGATGGTGTCGGCACCCTTTTCGTATTGCCATTCGGCATAGGTCATCTCTTTTGCATCGGCTAAATTGAATGGGTGGACAACAGGTTTAAATATCTTGTTGCCAAGCTTTATCAGTTTAACTGAAAGTGACATTTCGGTAGATCCTTTCATTTTGATCAGAGAAGTTCCGCCCTCAGCTCATCGGCATTTTTTGCCGAAAGATAGGCGGGAGGAACGTCGAACATTGTAATTGCACCAGTTTTTCCTTCCTTTGCCATGCGTGCAACGGCACGAGCAGTGCAGAGAAGTACTGAACCGGTAAATTCGGGATTTGAATCGAGAGCGAGCGAATATTCAATTCGCTGCTTTACGGATTCGGAGCTCTCGCCGGAACGGATAACAAATCCGCCGTGAGGCATGGTGCGGTGTTCGCACTCAAAGGTGTCCTCGTCTATAAAATTAACGGTTGTATTGTATTCGGCAAAATAGTTGGGCATGGTGACGATCTCCTGCTCGATCGCATCTCTGTCGGCCCCCTCATCTGCGACAACGAAGCATACACGGGTGTGCTTTTCGCGTGTTGAAAGCTCTGCATTTTCACCCGATCTTGCGGCATCGATGGCCTCGGGAACGGGTACTGTATACTGAACCGCACGTTTGACACCGTTGATGCGTCTGATTGCATCAGAGTGTCCCTGGCTTACGCCCTTGCCCCAAAAAGTGTAAGTCTTTCCGTTGGGAATGATTGATTCTGCATAAAGGCGGTTGAGCGAGAACATGCCGGGGTCCCATCCTGCCGAAATAAGTGAAAGATGGCCTTTTCCCTTAGCGGCGCTGTCAACGGCTGCAAAATATTCGGGGATCTTAGCATGTGTGTCAAAGCTGTCAACAGTGTTGAAAAGCTTCGCATATCGGGGAGTCATTTCGGGCAGATCGGTCGCCGAGCCGCCGCAGATGACAAGCACGTCGATTTCGCCAACGAGCTTTTTGGCATCAATTTCATTAATTACTTCAATACCGCTCGCGGTTTCAATTGTGGACGGATCACGTCTCGTGAGAAGTGCGACAAGGTTTATATCGTCGTTGATCATTGCGGCCTTTTCAACGCCGCGTCCGAGATTTCCATATCCGGCAATGGCAATATTAATCATGTATTTGCTCCTGAGAATTACTTTCGTTCAATAGTGAAAAAGAAGGGTGAAGTAGGCGAATTGACGATTTTAACTTTAGCTATACAGAATTTGAAGCGGCTGATCGTTTCAAAATATTCGTCAAGCATTTCGCCTTCAAGTCTGCCTTCCTCGTGACCGGGATAAACGGCAACGAGAAGTATACTGTCGTGATCAAGCAGAGACATTGCGGCCTTGATCGCTTCAAGGGTGGATTCGCGGCGTGTAGTGACCGTTTTTTCAGCGCCGGGAAGCCAGCCGAGATTGAAAACGCCAACTTTGATCGGCTCTTTTATGTAATCAAGTGCATTTGCATGAGAATCGAGGATCAAGGTATAGTTTTTTGGCGCATTTTCCTCTTCAAGAAGCTTTTTCGTGTTGTCAAGCGCCTGCTGTTGAACATCGAAAGCATATACACGCCCGTTTTCGCCGACGGCGTTCGATAAAAACAGTGTATCGTGTCCGTTGCCCATAGTGAAATCAACGGCAGTTACTCCCTCACCGAGGTGCTGAGAAAGAAAATATTTGTGAAGCGAAAGCAGATCGAGCATTGCGTCCTCCGACAGTAATAATTATTCAGTTTATTATATCACAGCAGGTCAAACATTGCAAGAGCTGCAACCGAAAAATAAGGAAAAATTGATCAAATATACTTGCATTGACCGAACAATTAGTGTATAATAAAGCCAATGAGTTTTTAACTATAAAAGGAGAAGCTCTCATGCGTATTTTACGGATATTCTCTCTAATAATTGCCATATCTTCTTTGATCTTTGCGCTGTCTTGCAGCGACGAATCTTTAAACGGTGATATAGAGCAAAAAGGATCTCTTGATCTTGTTAAAAACGGCGAAACAGCCTTTACTATTATTCGCCCCGAGCTTTACGGAAATGATGCCAATGTCGATCAGATGAAGGCGATCCGTGACAGCTTCAAGGAAAAAACGGGTATACGAATGGATATGGATGTCGACTGGGTAAAGATCGGACAAGAGCCCGACCCCGAAAAGTATGAGATACTTATCGGTAACACTAACCGTCCCGAAAGCCAAAAAGCGCTTGAGGGTCTTAAATACAACGACTACGTTGTAAAGATCGAGGGCAATAAAATCGTTTTAAACGGATATTCGTCCGAAGCCCAGCAGGAAGCCGTTGATTACTTTATAAACGAGGTGCTGTCCAAGGCGGAAATCGGAAAGGATTTTTCTGTAAGCGAGTCTATCAACATCACTCATCGTTCGGAATATAAGATAGATAAGTTTACGCTTGCAGGCAACGATCTCGGCGATTATTCGATTTTTGTTCCCAAAGATGCGGATTATTTGGCTGCCGATTTTGCAAATAAGCTTCAACAGCTATTTATAGACAATACAGGATACTATCTTCCCATCACATCTGATAAAAAAAGTAATGTTATCAGTATCTCATACCGTGACAGTATAACCGACTGGGGGTACACGCTTGCCGACGGCAAGATAAATTGCACTGCTCACGGCATGTTTGGCTTTGAGGCATTATACGATATGCTTGACAGCGAGTTTGAAGGCAAGAGCGGCGATCTTACATATGAAAACGGCTGGGAATTAAAGGTCGATCCTTCGATGATCAAAGATGAAGAGATCGTTCGTTCAGCGATAATCGACGGCGATTTCCGCATCATGTTCCATAACGTGCTGTCGATACGTGACGTAATAAACCGTGACGAATTGAGCGCATCCATATATTTAACGTATCTTCCCGACGTAATCGGTTTTCAGGAGGTTGCATCCATTATTCGTGAGTCTGATTGGTTTGATTTGATCGCTCATAAATATTCCGAAGTGGCGGTTAACGCAACCAACGTCAGCCGTAACAATTACGTTCCGATATTTTATCGACACGATAAGTTCGAACTCATCGACAGTGGCTGGAAGCAGTATAACGATGGGTCGGGCGATGAGACAAAGGGTTTGACATGGGCTGTTTTCAGCGATATAGAAACACAAATAGAGTTTGCTGTGGTTAACACTCACTTTTTTTGGACGGGTGACGAGGCCGGTAATTCGGCACGTATTATTGATGCAGAGGAGCTGCTGCAGGCAGTTAAAAGCATAAAAGAAAAATACAACGTTCCGGTTATAATCGGCGGCGACCTTAATTGCAGCATTTCATCCGAACCGCTTCAGAATCTTTTGAAAGGCGGTCTTCTCAATGCTCACGACAACGCAAGCGTCTATAAAACAACGAGCGGCGGTTATCATGCATACCCCGGGGTAGATCCCTCGACAGGTCTCTATGCTCCCGCAGATGAACCCAAGGGCGATTATTCAAGGGCTATTGACCATGTTTATTACTTTGGTGATGATACAGAGATTCGCGTGTTTGATTATATTATCCATCCCGTCTCACTTGCGGCAAGCGATCACTCACCCGTATACGTTGATGTAAAAATTAATGATTAATTGATGAATTAATTGATGAATTAAAGGAGAAAAAATAATGAGATTGTTTCGTATATCATCGGTTATTATTGCAATTTTGCTGGCATCGGTTTTGATTTCATGCAACAATACCGCAAATAATAACGTTGAAGATAATCTGTCATCATCTCTTGATCTTGTTAAAAACGGAGAAACAGCCTTCACGATTATTCGCCCCGAGCTTTACGGAAATGATGCCAATATCGATCAGATGAAGGCGATCCGTGACAGCTTTAAGGAAAAAACGGGTATACGAATGGATATGGATGTCGACTGGGTAAAGATCGGACAAAAGCCTGATCCGGAAAAGTATGAGATACTTATCGGCAATACTAATCGTCCCGAAAGCCAAAAAGCGCTTGAAGGGCTGAAATACAATGACTACGTTGTAAAGATCGAGGGCAATAAAATCGTTTTAAACGGATATTCGCCCGAAGCTCAGCAGGAAGCCGTAGATTACTTTATAAACGAGATCCTTTCAGACATTGAAAAGGGCACTGATTTTGCCTTCACAAGTGATTACAATCACGTCCATAAGGCAGAATATCCCATGGATGCGGTCACCTTTGCCGGTGAGGAAATTTATCCGTATTCGATAGTCCTTCCGGCTGACGGAGATCTATTGAAAACAGAGTTTGCCTATAAACTTCAGCAGCTTCTTGCCGATAAAACAGGGTACTATTTGTCCGTTGTAAAGGAAGCAAGCGAAAAGTCAATCACAATAGAAAACACACTCAACAGACATGAATGGAATTACTCGCTCAACGGCAGTACATTTAGTTGCTCTGCGAGCGGAATTTGGGGATTTGAAATGATGTATGATGCATTAAATGATGTTTTTGAAAATACCGATAACACACTTGCACTTGATAACGGATGGACTCTCGAGGGAAATGTCTCCGATTCCAAGGATGCCGATCTTGTGCGCGCCGCTGTAACCGATGGCGATCTGCGTATCATGTTCCACAATATCTGGTTCGGAGAGGTACATAACCGCGATGAGATCGCCGCAAAGCTCTACCTTTCCTACCTGCCCGATGTGATCGGATTTCAGGAGTTCGAGCCCGGCTGGTATCTGTCCGATCTTCAGGATATGCTTCTTCACGAGTATAACAGCGTGCCCGTAAGCGCGCCCGGCAATATTAAGCCTAATATTATGCCCATATTCTATCGCTATAAACGCCTTGATCTTATAGATTCGGGTTGGTACGGCTTTGCACTTCCCGAAGAATCAAAGGGATTTACATGGGCTGTGTTTAAAGATAAAGTTACCGGCGAACAGTTCGGTGTTGCAAGCACCCACTATTTCGTTATCGGCGATGAAACAGGAATGGAATTGCGCACCAAGGATTCCGAAACACTTACATCGATCATCAATGAGCTTCAGGAGAAGTACAACGTAACCTTTATTCTCGGCGGCGACTTTAACTGCCGCGTTGACGGCAGAGCGCTTACCAGACTTACTGAGCTTGATTGGTTTAATGCACACAATGCCGCAACCGTTTACAGATCTCAGACCGGCGGATATCACGGATACCCGGTCCTTGACGAGAGCACCAAGACATATCAGCCCGCCGAGCCTCCCAGGGGAGATTATTCAAGATCCATCGACCATATTTTCGTCCGCGGCGATGATATTGAGGTGCGCGTATATGATACCGTGACTCACCAGTATTCGCTCATGCTCAGCGATCACTCGCCGATATTCGTTGACTTAAAGTTCGTCAAGTAAAATTGAGTGATAGTTAAATAAATCCAAGTTAAAAAATCCGCACACGCAAGTGTGCGGAT
>JAFXHW010000148.1 GCA_017533545.1 Clostridia bacterium | reverse complement strand
GTTCATCCTGAGCCAGGATCAAACTCTTCATAAAATGAAGATGTCCTGACAAATGATAATCATTGCTGACTTATCCTTTGCCTTAATTACTTTTTGTGTTGAGTAAATAAACTCTGAGAACTTTCTTGTTTAAGTTCTGTTTATTGACGAGAATTCACACTCGATACTTTCGTATCTCGTTTGTCTTTCTCTGCTGTTCAATTTTCAAAGATCATGACCGGGCTTTCGCCTTGCCTCTCTGCCCTCTCTTTGGGACAGCTTTAATATAATACCACACTTTATTACTTTTGTCAAGGCTTTTTTTGCTTTTTTTGTGCCTTTTTTTCTTCTTTTTTTCATGCTCTATACCTTGCGGTATTTCACTATATTACGCCCCAATATATTGCGTTTTTCTTTAGAGAAAATCATTTTCATTTATTTCTATGAATACATTTTTGGCTCACAGCGAAAAATAATTTCGAGGTGGACAAATAATGCTTACCATAATTATACGTACTGCGCTGATATATTTTTTTCTGGTATTCGTCATGCGAATAATGGGAAAACGTCAGATCGGGCAGATGCAGATATCCGAGCTTGTGATATCGCTCATGCTTTCCGAGCTTGCCGTTATGCCCATCGCAAATTACAACATACCCATTCTGCACTCGCTCATACCGATCATTCTCCTTATATTTCTTGAAATCGTATCCGCATATCTATCGACGAAGTCGCGCAAATTCAAAAAGATTTTTGACGGCACGCCCAGCATAATCATCGCGCACGGCAAAATCGACCAAAAAGAGCTTTTGAAGATGCGTCTATCGCTTGACGAGCTGCTCGGGGAGCTACGGTTGAAGGAAGTACGCGGAATACGCGATGTCGACTACGCCCTGCTTGAGCAAAACGGACAGCTTTCGGTCATCACCGCGCAAAGCTCGGTAGTCGGACTCGACCACCCTCTCATAGTGGACGGCCAGATCAACAAAAACGGGCTTATGTTTATTCAAAAAAGCGAGAGCTGGCTTGCGCGGGAGCTCAAAAAACGACATCTGCCCCTTGAACGCGTATTTTTCTTTTCCCTTGATGACGGAGGAAACTTTACTGTTATTGAAAAGGAGTCCAAGTGAAAGCACTGATAATCGCCCTCGTCACCGTGGCACTGATGCTCACGTTATCGATAGCAAACTCTTATTTTGTGACATCATTTGCCGACGAAATGATCTTAGTGATCGAAAAAACGCCCGTGACAACCGATCTGTTCGACTCCGATTCAATGGCCGGTTTTTTCGGCCTTTGGGAGAAAAAGCGTGATCTGATCGCCTTGAGCGTTAATTTCGATTATATAAATGCCGTCGAGCAAGCGGCTCTTGAGATGCAATATTGCGGACTCAGCGACGGCGACAGCGACTATCTTGATGCTAAAGCACAGCTGATATCCTGCCTTGAAGTCATCCGCGACGTTGAGACCTTTTCTTTTTTCAACATTATCTGAAAGTCGTCTTTTTATCCGATTTCAGAATATTCGTACGCATGATGGTATAGCTTTCAGCTCCCGTTTTTTTGCATATCGCCTGTGCTGTATACTCGGGATTAAGGAACTTTTCACTTGTGGCACTGAGAATGACGCGTGCCTTACTGCCCTCGATTTCGCAGAGCGCGGTAAGGGGAGAAATGTCGGTTTCCTTCTCGCCGCTCTTCGATCTCTTCATTATTATATATGGCTCATCGAACATACCCTTGGCGCTTTCGATATTGCAATCAAAATTCAGCTCATATTCGGCCCACTCGATGCTGTTGAGTTTGTTTTGAGGATAGTAGCACTCTATTATCTTCATTTCGTCGGTAGTTTCGGCATCAAGTGCCTGCCTGAACTGTTCGGGGTCAACCTCGTAATCGAGCTTTACATCGAGAAGCTCGCTCACACTCTCCGTTCCGATCGAAAGCGGAAGCGCGAATGTCAATCTCGGATGGGGGTTGAAGCCTTCGGAATACCAAAGGGGTGCCTTCGCGCGAATAAGCGCGCTTTTCATTGTACGGCAGAGGTCGAGATGGGATATGAACTGCAGAGAACCGACTTTGGTGAATCTGACTCGAATAACGGTCGGCTGTGCATTTTTTACTTTGCTGTTTTCGGGCACCATCTGTTCTTACCTCCCAGTTTATTTGCTCCGCAAGCCGAGCAGTTCTCGGCGCAGTTATTTGTTGTCTTTCCTTCGTAAGCACGATGCCGTTCGCGGAGCAAGAACTCCTTCGTTACGCCGCAGTCGATAACGTCCCAAGGAAGCAGTTCGTCCTCAGCAAACTCGCGGTTAGCGTAAAAGGACATATCGACTCCGCATTTATCGAACACCGAAACCCACTTATCGTAGGAGAAACACTCGTCCCAGCCATCGAATTTGATTCCCTCATCGTGAGCGGCCAAAAGCACCTTAGACAGCTTTCTGTCGCCGCGGGCGAACACCGCCTCGACACGGCTGACCTTGGCTTCGTGCCAATTATAGCGGATCTTGCGATCGGTGATCTTCGATGCCAAATATTCCTGCTTTTCACGAAGGCGCTCGAGTGTATCCTGCGCTTCCCACTGGAAAGGAGTAAAGGGCTTGGGGATAAAGCAAGCCACGCTGACGGTCACGTTCACCTGACGCATTCTCTTGACCTTGGGATTTTTGTAATACGAATCGACCACGCTCAAGGCGAGCTTGGCAATTCCCTCGATATCCTCCTCGGTTTCGGTGGGAAGACCGTTCATGAAATAGAGCTTAACCTGATTTTTACCGCCCTCGAAGGCAACGGCGCAGGCGCGGAGCAGATCGTCCTCGTAGACGTTTTTATTGATAACGTCGCGCAGGCGCTGTGTTCCCGCCTCGGGCGCAAAGGTGATTCCCGATGCGCGAACCGACGAGATTCGGTCCATCAGCTCTTTTGTTTAGGAGTCTTCTCGGAGCGAGGGGAGGGATTTCGACACGCGTTTGTCGTCGGTGCTTTCCATTTGTCCCCCGGTGAGAGGGGTGATTTCGCTGTAATCGCTGATGCTCAGCGAGCAAAGGGAGATCTCGTCGTATCCGCTGTTTTCGTAAAGCTTTCTCGCCTGCTTGCATACCACCTCGGGCGATTTTTCGCGTACCGGGCGATAGGTCGTTCCCGCCTGGCAGAAGCGGCATCCGCGAATACAGCCGCGATAGACCTCGGCGACGATTCTGTCCTGCACCGTCTCGATATAGGGCATAAC
>JAFXHW010000147.1 GCA_017533545.1 Clostridia bacterium | reverse complement strand
GTAAGAGAACGGTCCTATCTCAAGCGCCCACATATAAGTATAGCTCTGCGCAAGCACAAGAATACCGAAAACGAGTCCAAGCCCCACCGAGACAAGCGAAAGATCGGTGATGCTTGCAAATGGATCGGGAGCTGACGGATTGATCGAATATATCAGTATAAAGACAAGACACGCAATGCCCATACAGGTGTTATAGAACCAATTGCTCTCCCTGCCCGCAGGCGCGGTTTTATTATAAAACTTTTTGGTGACGCTCGTTGCAACGTTGAACAAGAGTGAAACAACAAGCAAAGCTCCAACGGGGATCAAAAGTAACATCTGTCACTACCTCTGAGATCAATCAATTTTAACAAACACATTCTCCCTTGCCGACCGTCTCGCGGCAAGGCAGAGCTTTGTCGAAAGGATGCCGTATGAGAGCGGTGCGGGCGACTTTGCGCCGCCAAGCATTTTGACGTAGGAATCGATCATCCTGCGGTCTCCGCCGCCGTGCGAGTGCCGGCAAAGATCGGTCATATCGATATGCTCGGTCTTGTCTTCGTTATGATAAAAAATATCAATGCATTTAGAATTGAATTCAAATTCAAGCGTTGCATTGTAGCCGATGATACGCAGACCTCGTCTGCCCGCTGCTTTGCGCGCAACGAAATTCTGACTGTAAACGGCGTGCATACCGTCCGCGTACTGAACTATGATCGATGCGCTGTCGTGGTTGCCCGTGTCAACGGCGAAGCAACACTCGTCCCTGACAGCGTATCTGTCGCCATAAGTTGCAACGTTGATATCACTTTCGGGGCAGCTTTCGCGCTTTTCGCAATCCTTGCATCTGAGCCCCGCGGGCATATCGCCGAGGAAGATATTCTTCGTTTCTGTTGCGCTGATCATAACAGGCTTCGGCTCGGAGAGGATGAATTGGATCAGGTCGAGATCGTGCGTTGACTTCTGCAAGAACAGACCGCCCGTTTCCCGATCGTCGCGATACCAGCCGTGGTAATAGCCTCTTGCATAGGGAACGTTATTGATTCCCTGCACTTGGCTGATCTTGCCGAGGATTCCCGTGTCGATGAGCTCCTTTGCTTTGACGGCAAGGGGCGCGACACGAAGCGGGAAGGAGATCAGCATCTTTTCATCCATCGTATCAAGAATGCCTTCAAGCGCGGCAAGATCCTCGTCGGTCGTTGAAACAGGCTTCTCGAGCAGCACGGGAATGCCGTAGCGCGCGTTGATGAGCGCCATTTTTGTATGGAGCGAGCAACGTGTGCCGATGATGGTTCCGTCGAGCTTTTCGTTCTCGTACATCTCCACGGGATCGCGGTAGATTCGCGCATCGGGCGCGCCGCAGACAGAAAGCTCTGTGCGGAGCTCATCCTCGGGGCGAGGATCGACTATCGCAACCAGGCGGCATTTGTCGTTGCCCTCGGTCTCGCTGTACGGCATAATGCTCTTCTCCCAAATTCCGCGGGCACGCGAGCCAAAACCAATGATACCGATGTTATATGTTTTTACCATTTAGCTTCTCCGTTTCATTAATCAATCTTTTCGACCATTCAAACAATTCTTTCGACATTTCATCGAAAACAACTTTTCCACCGTTTTTCAGATCTGATGATATTTTAACGATCTCGCCATCCGGAAGCTCCAACAGCTCGTCACGCTTTTTGATATATCTGCCCGTCAGCTTGAAAGCGCGAGCTTGAGCGACAAAAACTGCGGATTTATAAAGCCCACACAAAACTTCATCGCTTTTTTCATAGAGCATGTTATGCACACATCCGTGGTAAACATTACACGCACCTGCCTTTATCGCGCGATCAATCACGCTTGGATCGAGCAAACCAAGCAGTTCATCAAGGTTTCCAAGCAATGGTACGGTATCGTAATAAAACTGAAACAGATCGGAAGGTTCCCAATTGAACAGTTCCTTTTTACCCGAAAGGAATCCGCAAGCCAATTCTCTATGCGGCATTCCGTCAAGGATTGAATTATATTTTTGTATATCCGAAAAAGACAGATCGTCAAGGATCAAAACAATATCAATGTCGCTCTTTTCGGTAGCTTCGCCGCGTGCGTAGCTCCCCTGCAAGCCAACAAACCACAGCCGCTTTCCAAAAGCTTCTTCAGCCTTATGCAATAATTTCCGTGTCCAAACTTCAATGTCAATCATCGAAACCCTGCCTTTCTGATTTTCCATTCAAATTAAAAGATCGGTGTTGAAAGATCCTCAACTATTTCATCGAGGCAGTACTTGCCCTTCACGGCGGGCTCGCGATCCTTCCACTTGCCGTTTGTGAAATCGGGAATATCGACGGGAGCGCCGTTCTGCTTGATCGATTCTGCGGAAAGGCAACCGATGCAGAGCCACGCGGCGGTATCATAAGCATCGATGGGCGTATCCGTTCCGTTTTTCACGCTTTCAACAAAGGCGCGGGAAACGAGCCAATCCATTCCGCCGTGACCGCCACGGGTTCCCATAGCTTCATACTCGCGGT
>JAFXHW010000146.1 GCA_017533545.1 Clostridia bacterium | reverse complement strand
TATGACGGTCGTTTTTTTGTAAAGGCTTTGCCGATGAGCAAAAAACAAATAAAAACGTAGCGTAGAATGTCCTTGTGCCAAAGGCTCCCTTGTGTAAAAATTTACTGCGTAAATTGGGGAGCTGTCAGCGTAAGAATTGAGCACAGCGAAATTCTTTGCTGACTGAGGGATTGTTTTGTGTGGATTTTTGCTTTTTACAATCCCTCCGTCATTTTCTTGCAAAAATGCCACCTCCCTTTACACAAGGGAGGCTTATAGCGGAACCCGTTTACGGGTAGCAAGTAACAATTGCATGGCCGGCAGGCCAATAAACAGCGCACTTGTGCGCAGCCGGTAGTATTAGCGCTATGCCCGAAAAGGAAATACCCCCGCTATGCGGGGGATATTTATCACTCTATATCCACAATAACCAGCTCGGGACGGTTGAATATGCGGGGTACTGCCGTCGTTTCGCGAGCAAGTCCGCGGCTGACGATCATCGTTGTGCCGCTTTTTTCATACAAACCGCCGGCATAGGCGGGAAAAAGTCCTTGGTGAGGGGCGTACAGTCCGTTTAAAATACCGGGTATCCGCCATTGACCGCCGTGCGCGTGGCCGCAGAGCACGAGATCGAAGGAAAACGACGAATAGGTGTCAAAATGCTCGGGACGGTGGGAAAGAAGCAGAGTAAAATGCCCGTTTTCGGCGATTTTTGACATTTCGGGAAGCTGCTTTTCAAAATCGTCGGGAGAGGCAAGGTCAAACGAATCGGGATCGTCGGCACCGCATAGATTTATGTACTCGCCGTTGATATAAAGCTCGACCGTTTTGCCCGTTATGACCTCAACACCGTATTTTCGGAGCATTTCCATCTTCTCTTCGAAGTATATTTTGCCGCAGTAATACTCGTGATTGCCGGCGACGTAATAGCAGGGATATTTGTCTGAGATAGCTTTTAAAAACAGCTCGGTGCCATGGTCCTTTATGCGGTCGTCGAAAATATCGCCGCCGAGCAGTACAACGTCGGGGGAATTGGCATCGATGGCCTTTGCAAGAGTGTGCTGATTTTCACCGTAAGAGCAGGAATGCAGATCGGTTACTAAAGCAATGCGTACTTTCGATGATATTTTGTCACTTTCGAGCTTGTAAAATCTCGTCAAAAGCCGCGAATCGAGCGCTAATATCAGCAAAATTACGAATGCGATGACCGATATTACGAGTATTGCAATTTTCATACGTTTCATTTATAACTTATTCGCTTTTCTTCTTGAAAAGCTTGACAGTTTCAAAAATGCTCGAAACGGCGATAAGCTCGATCTTTGCATTTTTGATCTTCTGAGCCGAGCGTTTGGGCAGAACGATGCGCTTAAAGCCCAGCCTTTCGGCCTCGCTGACTCGCATTTCGATGTCACTTACGGCGCGGCATTCGCCTGCAAGACCGATCTCGCCGACGGCGATGAGGTCGTCGGGTACGGGCACGTCGAGGATGCTCGAGATAAGCGCCATTGCCGCCGCCATGTCGGCGGCAGGCTCGTCGATGTGCAGACCTCCGATGACGTTCATGTATATATCCTGACTTGAAAAGCGCAGTCCGAGCCTCTTTTCGAGCACTGCGAGCAGCAGATAAAGTCTGTTGTAGTCAACGCCGTTTGCGGTGCGTCGGGGTGAGGGGAAAACGGTAGCCGAACAGAGCGATTGAAGCTCGGCGATGATGGGGCGGCTGCCCTCCATGATAGCCACGGCGCAGGTACCCGATACTCCCTCGGGACGGTCGCAAAGGAGCATCTCGGAGGGATTGGGAACTTCGTTTAGCCCGCTTGCCGTCATTTCGAACACGCCTATTTCATTGGTTGAGCCGAAGCGGTTTTTAATCGCACGCACGATGCGGTGGGCAAAGCGGCGCTCGCCCTCGAAATAGAGAACGGCATCGACCATGTGCTCAAGCACCTTCGGGCCGGCGATCGAGCCTTCTTTGTTTATGTGTCCGACAAGGAGCATAGATATTCCGTCAGCCTTTGCCTTGGCGATAAGCCGTGCGGTGCTCTCTCTAATCTGGGTGACACTTCCTGCCGACGATTGGAGTCGGCTGTCGGAGAGAGTCTGGACAGAGTCCGCGATGATTATCGAGGGCTTTATCTCGTCGATCTCGCGCAAAATTACGTCTACGTCGGGGTCGGTGAGCATGTAAAGACCGTTGCCGTCAATACCGAGTCTTTCGGCGCGCAGCTTGAGCTGTCCCTGTGATTCCTCACCCGAAACGTATAAAACACGGCGGTTTTCTTCGTTCGATACCGCACCTGAAAGCTGCATGAGCAAAGTGGACTTGCCTATGCCCGGCTCGCCTGCGAGCAGCACGACAGATCCCGATACAACTCCACCGCCGAGTACGCGGTCAAGTTCGCCTATTCCCGTCTTTGTACGGATATATTCGGGCATTCCCACACTGCCGTAAGGGATAGCACGGCTCTCGCTCAGGCCGACGTTGGGGCTGAGCGACGCGCGGGAGGATTTTTTGACGGGTTCTTCTACGATCTGCTCCTCCATCGTGTTCCACGATTGGCATGAGGGGCATCGACCCAGCCATTTTGCGCTTTGATAGTCGCATTCGGTGCATACGAAAATTGTTTTGCTTTTCATATCTGTACCTCTGTTAAATGTCCATCTGACGCCGCGCTTTTACGTCCTTTTCGATCTGCGAACGAAGCGCGTCAAGGTTTTCGAATTTGCGCTCGGGGCGCATAAATGTAATCAGCCTTACTCTGGCATATTCGCCGTAAAGTTCGCCGACATCGGCAAGAATGTGAGTTTCCAGCCTTACCTGGCCGTTTTCGCAAACGGTAGGATTTGCACCGAAATTGGAGATCGAACGATAAACTTTTCCGTCGATCTCGATCTCGCTTGCATAAACGCCTTCGGGCAGGGGAATACCACTTTCGCTGTAATCGATGTTGACGGTGGGCATGCCCATTTTCGTGCCGATCTGCCTTCCGCGCATGATCTTGCCGGTTATCGCGTAGCTGTGACCGAGCAGGGATACCGCCTTTTCGATATTTCCCTCGGTAAGCGCGGCGCGTATTGCGCGCGAGCTTACAAGTTCTCCGTCTTTGCTTACATCGCCTACCACCGTTGCGCCATAGCCTTTGCTCTGCATCAGTCGGCAAAGGGTGTCGCTGTCACCTTTCCC
>JAFXHW010000145.1 GCA_017533545.1 Clostridia bacterium | reverse complement strand
TTACAGCTAACAAATTGTTGACTTATATACGTATCTATGATATAATTGATTAAATATATCTTGTTTGTTATTTAATATAATATATAAGCGGATAATTTAAAACAATCCTCGCAAAAGGAAGGACCGATTTTTATGAAAAACATTGTAAACTCCGTTCGAGTAGCCCCCGAAAACTGGCTTGACGAAAAGCGATTTGACACCCTTCTGTCGCTTCTTAAAAAGTATGACTGTGCCATCGGCCAGATCGCACTTTTCTCCTCCAGCTCCCATACCCCTCTGACCTTCGATCAGATGGAATACCGCGTTTCAGTTATGGAAAAGCGCATGGAAGCGGTTCGTAAGGCCGGCTTTAGTGCGGGAATCAACCTTCTCGGCACGCTCGGACATCACGATGAGAATCTCGAAAATTGCTATAAATCAGAGGCAAACCGCCTCACCAATATTCACGGCGACGTCGCAATGGGCGTTTTCTGCCCCCGTGATCAGAGATATATCGACGGATACTTGAAGCCTGTTTACACCATGCTTGCAAAATCGGGTGCAGAGTTTATCTGGATCGACGATGACGTTCGTTACTACCACATGCCCGTCGGAATCGGCTGCTTCTGCGACGATTGCGTGGCAAAGTTCAATAAAAAGTTCGGTCATTCCTTCACCCGCGAGAGCCTGCGCGCGGCATTCAATAAGCCCGACATGACCGTTCGCCGCGAGTGGCTCAAATTCAACGGCGACGCCATCTGCCATCTCTTTGAAGAGATAGCCAAGACCGTCCGCGCTGTCTCCGACAAGATCATTCTTGGCTTTATGACCGGCGAAAGATACTTTGAGAGCTATGATTTCCGCGCATTTGCCGAGGCCCTTTCGGAAAAGGGAAAATACGAGATTATGTGGCGTCCCGGCGGACTTGCATATACAGACGAAAGCGTATACGAGTTCCTTTTCAAGGCGCGCGAGATAGGACGTCAGATCCACGATCTGCCCGATTACGTTACCGTAATTCAGTCGGAGATCGAAAATCACCCCTATCAGCTTATCAAGAAAACTCCCTTCAGCACCGCGATGGAGAGCTTGTTCTACATGACCTTCGGCTGCACAGGCGCGGCCTTCAATATCCTTCCCTCTTACACCGGAGAGCCTATTGAAAACTGCGAGCGTCACCTCATCGCTATTTCGAAGGCGGTCGATCAGTACAGAAAGCTCCACGATCAGCTTTACGGCATGAAGCCGGTCGGTATCGGAAGCGGCTGGAGACGCGATTGCTTCATATACAACAGAGGTCATGAATGGACCGAATCTTCTCTTGTCGACTGCGCTAACTACGCGCAGGAACTCTACACCTTCGGACTGCCCGAATGCTGCGGAGATACAAACATCGTTGCCCAGACCATGAACAAGGCTACCGCATCGATGATGACCGACGAGGAGCTTTTGAAGGCTCTTTCGGGCGGTGTTTACATGGATGCCGAAGCGCTTGACCATATCAATTCCCGCGGATTCGGCGAATACACCGGCTTTGAGTGCGAAAAGACAGTTCCCGTTGATGCTCTTGAAAGATATCTCGACACTCCCTTAAACGGTATTTGCAGAAACGGCACCCGCAACTGCCGTCAGGCATTCCATTACGGACTTTCGGTTGCGATCCGTCCCACAAACGAAAAGGCAGTCAAGCTTTCCTCGCTCGTCGGATATGAGGATGAGCCCAAGGCCGACTGCTCGATGGGTATATTCGAGAACAGCCTCGGCGGACGCATTGCCGTTTGCGGATACTATCCCTTCACCTGGATCTCCGACTATTTCAAGGCATATCAGCTTACCGAGGTGTTCAAGTATATCTCGAAGAACACTCTTCCCGCATATATCGACAGCTACCACAGAATGTGCACCACCGTTCTCAAAAAGGACGAGCGCACCTGCGTTTGCCTTTTCAATTTCACTCCCGATACGGTTGAGAAAGTAGGTCTTGTTATCAAGACAGACAAAAAGCAGCTTACCTTCTCCTGCGGCAACGACAGTGTCGTTATCAACGGAAGCGAGATCGGCGACGGATACACCAGATTCGTAATTGACGAAATGATACCCTGGCAGATTGCCGTAGCAGAGCTTTAAGACTTCATAAAGACAAATTTTCAGTTTGATAAACGAGGTTAAAATGGATATTTTAAGAAATTCTCAATTCACCGCAGACTGGGCAGAGGGTCATCCCATAGGAAACGGCCGACTCGGCGCCATGGTCATCGGCAAGGGCAATTCCTGCCGACTCTCCTTAAACCACGACCTTTTGTGGCGTGAATTTGTCAAATTCAGAAAGAGCAACACCAAAAAGGATTTTGAAGAGCTCAAGCGCCTTTGCATGGAGGGAAGATATTCCGAGGCAGAGTGGTTCCTTTTCAGAACCCAGCCCATGACCGCAAGAGCGGTTTACATAAACCCCTTCGTGCCCGCAGGTGATCTCTATATTACCACCCCCAACTATCCCGACAGCTATATGAGAGCTCTCGTACTCGACGAGGGATGCGCACTTGAAAGCTTTACCAGCTGCGGCGCATATTTCGATCGCCGTTCTATTGCATCGGCCGCCGACGGCGTTATTCTTACCCGTCTCGGCTCCAATTTCGGCTCATGGCTTGACGGCGATATATCTCTTTCCCGTATCGACGACTGCGAATGCGATATCGAAGCATACGGTGATACCAACACTCTCGAAATGGTCGGTACTTTTGAAGAGGGCCACAAATTCTGCGTTACCGCAAAAGTCTATGCCCGCGGCGGCAAGCTGATGGCAACAAGACGCGAATACGCCGAGCCCCCCAAGACATCGAAACGCGTATATACCACCGAGTACGTATTTGCTCAGGAGGATATGTATCAGCCGCAGTACGGCGTGGCAATAAGCTATGCAAAGGCTGATGAGATCATCATTGCGACCTTCATCTCCACCGACTCCGAGGCTGAAGTTCATGGCCTTGATGCGTGGGAGCTCAATCAGCAAAAGATCGCCGAATTCGAAGCAAAGTATCCCGAAACCGAGGATATGTGGGAGGATATGTACGCCGCTCACCTTAAAGAATACAAGAAGATATACGGCGAAGAAAAGCTTACACTCGATGGAGAGAACGAAGACGAGTACGTCGAAAACCTCGTTGCCAAGTGTGAGCAGACGGGCGAGGTTGATCCCAAACTTGCACAGCGACTTTTCTCGATGTCCCGCTATCTCTGCGTGACCTCCGGTATGCCTCAGAAAGAGGGCGAGCATAAAAAAGCGCCCATCAATCTGCAGGGACTGTGGAACCGCGATCTCTATCCCGCATGGGACTGCGACTATCACACCGACCTTAATTTGGCCATGTGCTATTGGCCGATGGACGAGCTCGGACTTTCAAACTGCGTTGAGCCCCTCATGGATTGGCTGGAGCGCATCATGCCTCAGGCAAAGATTTTGGCAGACGACCTTTACGGTTGCCGCGGACTTACCCTCAGCGGCTGCTGCGACTATAAGACCATCGGCCGTACCGACAACGTCGGATATTTCTGGCTGGGCGCCGCATCATGGCTTGCCGATATTCTCTGGCAGCACTACGAGTATACCTGCGATAAGGAATTCTTGCGCAATCGCCTGATGCCATATATGCAGGAGATCTCCGATTTCTTCGCTGATATTCTTGTTGAGCGCGACGGATACCTCATGCCTCCCTTCGGATCGTCTCCCGAGTTTGCTATATGGCGTGAGACGGGCAATACCTTCGTTCACTCGGCAGCAAATATCGATATCGAGCTCATTTTTGCAGTGTTCTCTCATCTTGAAGAATGCCGCAAGCTCTTCGGTGACGATGAACGCAGCGAGCGCAACAGCGCAATTCTCAAAAAGCTGCCGCTTCCCAAGATCAAGGACGACGGCATGCTTGCCGAGTTCTATGATACCGACTACGTTGAAAACGAGCCCGGCCATCGCCACCGCTCGCCTCTCGTGGGTCTTTGCCCCGGCAGCCGTATCTCGTACAGAGAGACTCCCGACTATGCCGATGCATCGCTCAAGCTCATCAATCACCGCCGTGAGCACGGTAAGGCAACCTCGCAGGCGTTTGCATATACTTGGGATATGCAGCTCATGGCCAGACTCGGTCAGGCTGATGCCGCATACGAGTGCCTCAGCTCCTATTCAAAGGTTCACGTTATGCCCAACCTCCTTTCCACCGGTAATGACTGGGCGCAGAAATACGGCGGACTTGCATGGTTTGCCGGTCAGAGAATATATCAGGTTGAGGCTTGCATTTCCATCGGCGCAGGTATCATCGAAACGATCTTCGATTCAAGACAGGGCGTTATGGATTTCTTGCCCGCACTTGCTGACGCATATCAGTCCGGTAAGCTTGAAAATGCCGCTGCAAAGGGTGGATTTGAAGCTACCTTCAGTTGGAAAGAGGGCAAAGTTGACTCTCTGTCCGTTTACTCAAAGCTCGGCGGCGTGCTCAAGATCGCTCTTAGCGATAAGCTTGACGGCATAAAGATGCCCGAGAATGCCGAGATCGTCAACGGAATCGCATACATCAACACCAATGCAGGCGACACTGTCGCTTTTGAATGCAAATAAACCTTTTAACCATTAAGGAGACACAAAATGAAGGTCATTTTACATAACGGCTTGCCCGCAATAACCGATAATGCAGGAAACGTGCTCGTTTCCGCTCTCACCCCTCAGCTCCGCCACGCAGATTTTCCCGGCGGACCTCAGACATTTACCGATATAACCGGCGAATGGACACTTTCCGAAACCGAAAACGGTTATAAGGCAGTTTGCGGCACAGCGGTGCTCAACTTCCGTCATGAGGGAGAGGGCATGGGCATTCAGTGCGACTTTACTGCCGACAGAACCTATGCATCTGTCGACAGCTTTGCAATCACTTCTCAGCTTTCCGACCATCCCCGTGCACTCATTGCACCCCGTCTCAGCGGCTGTAACGGCAACCGTTTAAACGAGATGCTTTCTCCCGTAGTAACTACCAATCTCGGTGAGGACGGATCCTTCCAGTGCGGCGACTACGGCGCATTTCAGGGCGTGTCGGGCAAGTGCTACGTTGCCGGATTTATCTCCTACCGCGAGAACTTCGGCTCCGTCGTCCTTTTCGGCACGGGCGTAATGCAGATAATCGCATTTACCGAGCACCACGCCATAAACGAAGGCGAGACTTACAGCACCGATATCTTCTACTTCAATGAATGTGAAAGCCTTCAGAAAGGTCTTCCCGAATATGCCGACAGAACTGCTCTTGAAATGATCGAGGGCGGATACAATCCCCGTTTCGACACTCCCGTCGGATTCTGCTCGTGGTATTACTACCTCCACAGCATTACCTCCGATATGATCGGAAATTCTGTTGCCGATGCCGCAAAGTATAAAGAGCAGCTTCCCATCAAATATATCCAGATCGACTCGGGCTGGTACGGCAAGCACGGCGACTGGGAGGCAAACGCAAAGTTTGAAAAGGGAATGAAGGCCGAGGCCGACAGAATCAGAGAGGCCGGCTTTGTACCCGGAATCTGGTTTGCTCCGCTGATCGTCGAGCCCGATTCCAAGCTCGCAATTGAGCATCCCGACTGGATGCTTCGCGATTGGGGCGGAGAAACACCCCGCTACGGCGATTATTCGATGTTCAATCTTGATATTTCAAAAAAGGAATCGCAGGAATACATGGCAGAGATCTTCCGCCGTGCTACCGAGGATTGGGGATTTGAATACCTCAAACTCGACGGTATCACTGCTTCCATCGGTCCTTACAAGCATGCCGATCCTTCTTTCAATGCACTCAAGAGCTTCAGAAAGATCATGCAGATCGCGCGTGACAGCACACCCGAGGGTACATTCATCCTTGCCTGCACCGCACCCTTCGGCGCAGTTGCCGGTATTGCCGACGGCGTAAGAACAAGTACCGACGTTGGCGGAGATTGGCCCTCCGTCGGACAGATGTATAACGATATCTTCAAGCGCTGGTTCTACGGCAACCGTATGTTCATCTGCGATGCCGACGTTCTCATCGTCCGCAAGGGCGAAAACGAGGACAGCGAGTGCCAGAGAGGCTGCACACGTACCGATGACGAGATCCGTACATACATGAGCGCAACAGCAGCTTCGGGCGGTATACTCATGCTCTCCGATAAGCTCTCTCTCCTTTCCGACGAGCAGATCAAGGAGCTCTCCTGCATGTTCCCCGTCAATAAGATTCCCGCAGTACCCGTTGACCTTCTCACCTCTCCCATTCCCGAAGTGCTCGATAACGGCCTTCGCGGCAAGAATCACGTTATGGTTCTTATCAACTGGACCGACGAGGCAAAAACATACACCGTTGATGCCGAAAATGCACACGTTTACGGATTCTGGGCAAAGGAATACCACGGAGTTTGCGAAAAGGAATTTACCATCGAGCTTCGTCCTCATGCATCCGAAGTCCTCTTCATCACAAAGGCAGACGAAGCTGCAGTTGTCGCAACCGACAGCGCCCTCACTCCCGAAATCGAGCAGAGCTATGATAACGGCAAGCTTAATTTCACCTTTGAAAAGGCGGGCGAGACACTTTACATTGCCGCAAATGAGCTTTCGGGCGACGGACTTGACGTAAAGAAGCTTGACAACGGACTTTTCGCCGTCAAACAGAGCGGTGAAAATATGACCTACACCGTTACTGCAAAATAATAGCAGTAATCTGTTGAATTTTCAATAAATATGTGATATAATGAAATTAATGCAAATAAATGGCATATATGTATGTGTCAATTCATATAATTGCCGTTAAACACGTTACGCATTTTCACACTACATGGAGGTAGACATGAACAATCAGGAAAATAACCAAAACATCATTACCGAAGACGTTCAGCCCAAAAAGAAAACCAACGCAGGCCTTATCGCTGTTATAGCAGTTGTTGCCGTAGCTTTGATTGCTGTCGGTGTATGGGCGCTGTTAGCAAATGCAGAGCCTAATTTTGAAGAGATGACTCCCGAAGAAGCTGTCGAATACAGCTTGGATAAAACATTCGATGACATCGAATTGCCCGCATACGATAAGGTAGAGCTTGAAGACTTCTATTTCGGCGCCGAAGTGGATCTCAGCAAAGCTGACGATGCCTTCGAGCTTCCCGAGATAGCCAAGGATTTCAAAGCCGATATCGTTTACGACTTTGAGGTAAGTGATAACGGTCTCGATAATAAAAAAGCATTGCTTAATCTCGATGTATTTTATCAAAATGAGATCCTTGCAGGTGCAGATATGTATGTATCCGCTGATGAAATTATCATCG
>JAFXHW010000144.1 GCA_017533545.1 Clostridia bacterium | reverse complement strand
TGAGGCATCCGAATGACCGACAACATTTCGAGTCAGCCCCGTTATGACCACTTCGATATCTCTCCGTAAATATGATGTACAGAGTGCATCATATTTACGGGGCACTACGAGATGAGGCTCAATGAGCTTGCTCATTGAATCCACTTCGCATACCCCACCCGGAGATCGACAAGCTCGCTTGTCAGGCGCAGGGTGTGGGCATTCTCGCCGAGGCGAGATATCTCTCCGTAACAACAATGCATACTGCACGTATTCAATTTCGGCGATAAGTAAAATTATCACGCTTGGATATTATAACACACTTCTTTTCATTTTGCAAGTATTATTTTAAAAAAACTATTGAAAAAATAATATATCAAAGGTATAATTAAATCAAAGAAAGCAACATTTTTATTTTAAAGGGAGTGGTATCAGTGAAAAAATTTAAAATAGGACTTCTCGGATTCGGCAATATGGGAAGAACACACCTTTATTCTATTGAAAATCTCAAGTATTATTATAAGGATCTCCCCTTTGAAGCAGAGGTTGCAAAGGTGTGCACGACAAACGAAAAATCGGGTGCCGTTGCTCGCTCTTTCGGCATACCCTATTCCACAACTAATGAAGACGAGATCATTTTTGATCCCGATATCGATATCATCGACGTCTCAACTCCCAATATATATCACTATGACACGCTTAAAAAGATAATTTCTGCCGAAAAGGCGATTTATTGTGAAAAGCCGCTCTGTGTGACTTATTCGCAGGCCAAGCAGGTTGCCGATCTTGCCAATCGCCGAGGCGTTGTCGGACAGATAGTCTTCAATAACCGCTATCTTGCCCCCATCAAGCGCGCAAAGCAGCTAATTTCCGATGGTAAGCTCGGCCGAATTCTCTCCTTCAGATGCGCATATCTCCATTCGAGCTGCTGTGACGTCACCCGCAGTGCCGGCTGGAAGCAGGATAAATCTATTTGCGGTGGAGGAGTTCTTTTCGATCTCGGCTCGCATGCGATCGACCTTATATACTACCTCTGCGGCGATTTTTCCTATGTTCGCGGCATGTCGCAGATCGCTTATCCCGTTCGCCGAGGCATGGATGGTGCCGAGTGGCACACCAATGCCGATGAGGCATTTTACATCACCGCAAAGCTCAAAAACGGAGCTTGCGGTACTATCGAGGCAAGCAAGATTGCTATCGGTACAAATGACGACTTAAAGCTTGAAATTTACGGTGAAAAGGGCGCAATCAAGTTTGATCTTATGCAGCCTAATTTCCTTTACTACTACGACGGAAGCTCAAATCGCGGTCACGATCACAACACCGATCTCGGCGGCAACGCAGGCTTTACAGCTATCGAATGTGTTGGTCGCTATGAGAGCCCCGCTTTCCCGATTTGCGGTGTTAAGGCACCCGTAGGTTGGGTGCGCGGCCATGTCGGCAGCTATTACAGCTTCCTCGACGCGCTCTACTATTCAAAGCCCACTTCTCCCTCGCTTGATGACGGAGCACATATCCAGTGGGTAATGGAGCGTGCCTATGCCGATGCCGCAATGGCAAATGGTGAGAACAGCGAAAAGGAGATAAAAGAAAAGGATATACTCCACAGCGGCAACAAATCTTACGATGTGCATGACACACCGCAAAGCGACATTGCCGCGCTTAACAATGCTCTGGAGGTTGCGAACCGACTCTGATGTACATTATTGGATTGACCGGCGGAATGGGCGCCGGAAAAGGGTATTGCTCGAAGGTTTTTGCCGATCGCGGCATAAAATCTCTAGATACCGATCTCGTTTCCCGCGACGTCTGCGGATCGGGAAGCGATTGCCTTTCGGAGCTTGAGGTTCGCTTTGGTAGTTGTATCATCAATGCCGATGGCTCGCTAAACCGCAAAGAACTTGCCAATATCGCATTTTCGAGTGAGGAAAACACAGCCGATCTTAACGCGATCACCCATAAGTATATCATCGCTGAATGTAAGTCGTGGCTGGAATCCAGACGTGATGCCGGAGACTTCGCCGCGATCATCGATGCCCCCTTGCTATACGAAAGCGGCCTTGACTCTATCTGCGACTACGTTGTCGCAGTTATCGCCGACGATGAGCTGCGCATATCTCGTGCGATGGCAAGGGATAATATCACTCGAAAACAGGCAACAGATCGTATGCAAAAACAAAAGGACAACCTGTTTTTTATCTCAAACGCTGATTTTGTTATCAGCAACAACGATACAGACGACGTTATATCTCAAATTGATCTTGTCATCAAAACCATAGTAAGCAAATCAAACCAGTAAAATGAGATTAAAAACAATAAACAATATCATAACCGTTGCAATTATAGCAGTTATCTGCTGTTTTGCATTTTTCGCTTACAACCACTTTGTAAATCGCTACGAGACGGCTGTATATCCTCGTCAATACCAAGAAGAGGTATCAAGGGCGGCGGCAGAGTTTTCTGTTCCCGAATATATAATTTATGCGGTAATTCGCACCGAAAGCTCATTTAAAGCAGATGCTGTGTCTTCAAAGGATGCCGTCGGACTTATGCAGGTGACTCCGGATACCTTTAACTGGCTGCTAAGCAAATCGGGTGAAAAGCTGACAAGCGATAAGCTTTATGACCCCATGATCAATATTTCCTACGGCACTCGTTTTTTGTCGATGCTTTATGAGGAGTTCGGTGATTGGAAAACCGTATATGCGGGATACAACGCAGGCATGAACCGCGTCAGAAAATGGCTGCTTGATCCGGAGCTTTCAAACGGAAAGGAGCTTTTGGAAATCCCCTTTAAAGAAACACGGCAATATGTCGAGCGGGTGGCTGAAGCAGCGGAAATTTACAAAAGACTATACTACAGTAAATAAGGACTTAAATATGCTTGAAACGATTTATACTATACCGGTAAACGAGGCATTCGACGAATGTGCCGCCGATCATTCCATTGGATGCCCATTCTGCCATCTTTATAAGAAATTGGAGTCTAACGAGCTCGATCTGATCCTCGGCGCATCGATGATGGAGCCGGATGTGCGCATCAGAACCAACGAGCAGGGCTTCTGCAAGACGCACTATGACATGATGTT